>JBBKXR010000303.1:0-6123 GCA_037969585.1 Verrucomicrobiales bacterium | reverse complement strand
AGGCGAGGATTCCAAGCCTGATCACGTTGCGAGTTGGTTGACTTCCCTAATTCAAATCCTTACCTTGTTTTCGAGCCATCGCCCTCTGATCAGGCTACGATGACTCGAACGTTATGTCTGAAAATCAGAAATACACCTGCCCATGCTGCGGATTTCTGTCTTTCGACGAAACGCCTGGAAGCAACGTCATTTGCGACTTTTGCGCATGGGAGGACGATGCCATGCAGCTCGCCAACCCTTGCAGTGGTGGCGGCGCGAACAGTGAATCCTTATGCAAGGCGCAGGATGCATTTCGCGACACAACTCCCGAAGCGGATTTGGAAGAATGGATTTCTTGCGGAGGCAGCCGGGATCCTCGATGGCGTCCGCTAAACAACGTGGAGAAAGACATTTTTCGGAGAGAAGTCACTGAACATGGCTTATGGAAGAACAGAGCCGTGTCCGATCTCTCGGAGGCCTACTGGAACCGCAATATTGTATCCGAACGGACATAACAAGGCGTCGATCCAAACGCCTGACCCGCTACGAGTCAAAATCTTCATGAACATTCAACCTTCAATCCAGAAGTCGGAGCGCGCCCTCGGTCAGGCGTAGGATGACTCTATCGTTCTCCCTAGAAATAGTAAGCTTGCGCTGTGCCTGAATCGATCTACATCGAAACGACGATCCCGAGCCTCTACGTGGCTCGGCCATCTTCTCTGCTGGTGGAAGCTGCCCGTCAGCAACTCACGAAAATTTGGTGGGATGAGCACAGATCCGGCTACGATTTGGTTTGCTCTCAGACCGTCGTTGATGAGTGCGCCCGTGGCGAAACCGAGATGGCGGACAGACGAACTGCTCTTCTTGATTCAGTGCCTCTCCTGGAACTCTCCAGTGACGTTTTAACTATTGCGCAGGATCTGGTCAGTCGTCAGATTATCCCGATGAAAGCGGCTGACGATGCCATTCACATCGCCGTTGCATCTGTTCACGGGATTGATTATCTTCTGACGTGGAACTGCAAGCACATAGCGAACCCTCACAATTGGCGACGGATTTCGGATTGTCTGTCGGCGCACGGGTACCGTCCATCCGTAATCTGCACACCGGAGGATTTGATTGGCGATGACAACTGACACCCAGCAATCGATTATCGAACACGTTCGCTCTCTTAAGGAGGAGAACGCTGCGGAGCATGGATACTCGTTAGAGGCGATTATTGCGTCCGCCCGAGAACGTCAAGAGGCATCCGGTCGCTGTATTATTCGACAGAACCGGGGAGAACAAGACGCGGATGGCCAATCCGCTACCGCGGTTGCTCCGGACGCTGAATCGGAATCCTAACCCCGAACCACGCGGCGAATGCGCCCTCCCGGTAGCGGATGGCATCACTTCAACGTTCTAGTTGGAAAGTGTCTTGGGTGTTTGTCAGGATGGGGTGCGGACGTTTTGGGGCGGGCAAAAGGTTTCGGCTGATCCTATTTCGGCAGGTGGTTGGCTTTGGGGATTGATCTGAATTGTGGAGATCGCGAACGCTATCGGCGGATGCGAATTGGCCGGTGATCGGGAGCTGGCGAGGCGGACGTTTTCCATCACTCTGGTTCGGTCGATCGAGGACTTCCAGGTGATGCCGTGGAGGATGCCCTTCGATACCCCATCTCGGAATGCTTCCAGTGGATCGATCACCGAGACCGAGGGGTGCCGCACAGCGAAGAGGACTCTGGCAGGCGATTACGGCACGGCTCCGAGATCGGTATGAGGACGGGGACCTCAGGGTCAAGAGTGAAGTGCAACGGTAGAGGAAAGGCATCGCCTTGACGTCGGGCCGCGAGGTGATTCTGCTTGGCAAGAGTGAGTAGGCGAGTCAGGCCGAGGCGTGACTTGAGCAGTTCACCCGCGATCGGCCGGACGCCGCACCAGACTCAACAAGGTCACCAACAGCGATGGTAAAAAGGTCAGAGTAATCAGCGCGGTAAAGGCCAGGCCGAACAGCACGATGGCGCCGAGTCCGCGATAGAGTTCGGTGCCGGCGCCGGGTAAAAAGACTAACGGCGCGAGGCCCATCAGCGTGGTGCTGGTGGTCATCAACACCGGGCGCAGGCGTGACGCGACGGCGTCGCGCACGGACTCCAGAGCGCCGAGGCCTTTGGCGCGAAAATTCTGCATGGTTCGGTCGACGATGAGAATGGGATTGTTGACGGCAGTGCCCAACAGAATCAAAAATCCGAGCATGGTGATCATGTCAAAAGGTTGCCGGATCGGAGCCATGCCGATCATCGGTAGCAGCCCGCCGACGTAGTTGAGCAGCCACAGTCCGCCGATACCGCCGCTGATGCCGAGCGGCACGGTTAGCAGAATCAAGAATGGGTAACCCCAGTGACGGTAAATGATAACCAGCTGCAAAAAACACAGCACGACAGCGATCCACATGTTCTGGCCGAGCGAGACGCGGGTCGAGTCGAGTTGATCGCTGGCGCCACTCAGGTCGATCGAGACGCCTTCGGGTAGTTTGCCGTCGTCGCGCATCGGGCGGACAATCTGTTCGCGGATCATTTGCACGGCGGTTTCAAGGGCGATCGAGCGCGGCGGAATGACGTAGAGGGTCACGGTGCGTCGTCCATCGACGCGGCGGATTTCGGCGGTGTCGACGGTTTCGGTGATGTCGGCCAGCGAGCCAAGCGGCATGACCGTGCCTTGCGGAGTATGGATAGGCAGGCTCTCGAGTTCGCCGATTTGCTGCTTGTCGGCGGCTTCGCTGAACAGGAAAATGTCGATCTTATCGTCGTTGAAATAGAACTCATCGACGAAGGCGCCATCGCTCAGCGCGGCGACGGCGAAACCGAGATCGCCAGTATCGAACCCGAGTTCTTTGATGCGTTCCCAGCGCGGCTTAATTTCCAATAGTGGTTGTCCCAGTGTCAGTGACGAGGGCACTGAGTTAATCTGGGCGTGATCGATGAGTTGTTCAGCCTGGTGATAGACTTCGGCGGCGGTGCGATAGATCTCCGGCAGGTGTCGGCCACTGATATCGAGGGCGACAGCACGGGTGCCGCCGTCGTTGCTGGAAATAATCGAGCCGCGGGTCGAGAAGGCGCGCATGCCGGGATAGCGACGAAAGCGCTCGTTGATGATCTCCATGAACGGGTCGATGTGCTTGGGATCTGTGGTCACCGCAATGACGCGCATCGATTCCGGCTGAACGATGAAGGCGATCCGATCCAGCGCCGGGATTTTGGATTTTCCCGAATCGAAATTGGCTGGATCGTCGTCCATGGCGGGCAACATTTCCGCCTGCAGTTCATTGGCGATTCGATCGAGTTCGTCGAGGCTGTATCCGGGGGGCGCGATCATCGTTGAAAACGATTTGGCCTCCTCGCCTTCGGGCAGGTATTCGGCGGGTGGCGTCAGGTTGATGAACGCCCAGATGGTCACCGCCAGCGTGCCACCCATACACACCAGGCGGCGCCACGGTTTGGCGAGCAGCCATCCGATCGGCGTCAGCAGGCGTTGCCGTCGAGGCTTAGGCTTGGTAATAGCGGTCGATTTTTTCCGGTCGGGGAGGTTGGCAAAAGCTACCGGCACCACGGCGATGGCGACCAGCATGGAAACGATGATCGATGAAGAGATGGCAATGCCGATATCGGAGAACAACTGACCGGCTTCCTCTTTTACGAACAACAAGGGAAGAAACACCAGCACGGTGGTCATGGTTCCAGACAGCACCGCCGTCCACACGTTGCGCACGCCATCGCGCGCGGCATCGAAGCGGCTCTTTCCACTCTGGCGCTCCTGTTGGATGCTCTCCAGGACGACGATGGTGTTATCGATGGTCATGCCGATGGCAAAGGCGATACCCGCCAGCGAGATGACGTTGATGGTCCGGTCGAGCAGCAGCAGACCGATGAAACCCGCGACCACACAGACGGGCATGCCGCACATGCCGATCATCGTTGCTGAGATCGAGCGCAGGAAAAGAAACATCACCATTGCTGCGAGCACCGCACCGATGGCGATGTTCTTGACCACGTTGGCCACCGAGTTTTCCACGTAGCGAACGTCGTCATTGGTCAGCGACATGATCAGTCCGGCCGGTTCGAGCACGTCCTGGTTGAGTTGATCCATCACCGGCAGGACTTTCTCCTTAATGTCGATGACGTTGGAGCCGGTCTGGCGTACCAAGCTGAGGCGGATGTTGGCCTCGCCGTCGGAATATGAGCGACTGCGCAGTTCGGCGTGTTCCAGCTCGATGTGGGCGACATCCTGAAGACGGGTGATGGCATCACCGCGGCGCACCAGAATCAGTTCGCCGAGTTCGTCGAGAGATTTGAAGCGACCCATGGTGCGCATCAGATAGCGACGCTTGCCGCTGTCCAGATCGCCGGCCGAGGTGTCGACGTTGCGCGAACGAATCGCTTCGCGCACCTCGCGCAGCGACAGCTTTCGCTCAGCCAGTTTGGCGGCGTCGATGTGAATACGGATCTGTCGCTCGGCGCCGCCGCTGAGGCGCACCGTTGACACGCCTTCGACACGCTCCAGAGAGGGGCGCACGTTGTCGTCGATAAAGTCGCGCAGCATGTTGATGTCGTGCCCGTGCGGATTTCCCGGCAGGGGAACGATGCGGAACGACATGAACGGATTGTAGGAAAATGAATCCGTGCGCAGCACTGGCTCATCGACATTTTCCGGATATGAGGGCACCTGACTGAGCGCGTTGTTGACTTCGAGCAGCGCATCGTTGGCGTTGGTGCCGAAGGGGAATTCCAACTCGATCTCCGCAGAACCGGTCGAGGCCAGCGAGGTCATGCGCTTCAGATTCGGCAGGCCGCGCAGATACTCTTCCTGCTCGATCAAAATCTCCTTTTCCACGTCCTGCGGTGTCGCGCCGGGCCAGCGGGTATCGATGGAAATAATGCGCGTGTCGAGATCGGGGATCATCTGCACCGGAACCCGCGTCGCGGCGACGATACCGAGCAGCATAATCATCGCCACGATGACGGCGACCAGAGTGCCGCGTTTGAGCAGTGCGTCGATCATCGCAGTTCAATCAGTAGCCGGTTGCCGAAATACGGTTCTATTCTGCAGCGACGTCTTTCGGCTCGCCTTGCTGGCGAACGGTCACCGCCTGCCCCTCTTGGAGTGCCTCGTTGCCTTTGACGACGACGGATTCTCCGCCGGTCAGGCCGTCGGTCACTTCGATCATTTCAGCGAGCCTGCCAGCCGTTTTTACCAAGCGCGACTGAACCTGCCCGCTCCCGGCGTCACCCTGCGGCTGGACGACCCAAACCTTGGCGCTGCCATCGGCAAAGCGCACAATCGCATCGCGCGGCACTTGAACGCTGCCGGAATCTCCTGAGCGAAAAGAAATTTTCGCTGTTCCCGACATTCCCGGAGTGGCGATGCCTTCGCTGTCTTGCAACTGCAGTCGGGTCAGAAAGGTTCGTGAAACGGCATCCTTGATCGGCACGGTCACGGCAATGCCGGCGGCAAACGAGCGCTCCGGAAATGCATCGAGAGTCACCGAAACCTGCTCGGCGCGTTGCAGCGGTTCCAGCGATTCCTGTGGCACCTGCAAGTCGAACCACGGCTGCTGCATTTCTACCAATTCGAGAACCGCGGTGCCCGTGGTCACCCATTCGCCGGCTTCGGAAAGCTTGCGACTGATGACGCCATCGAACGGCGCCACCAACTGATGCCGCTCGATGGTCTCCAGTTGTTCGCTTTCGCGCAGCTCCAGTTGTTTGAGTTTGGTTTCACTGATACTCAACGTCGATTTCAGTGTCTCCGCCTGAGACTTGGGATAGCCGCCTTTGCGGACGAGTTCACGGATCTCCTCGACACGACGTTCGGCTTCAGTTTGTTCGATTTTTGCCTGGTCGATCTCAGCGCGAATCAGTTGCAGTGATATTTCCGCCATTCGCGTATCGAGCGTTATCAGCACATCACCTTGTTTGACCGTGCTGCCGGCGTCGACCTTCAGCGCCATGACCAGTCCGGTGGTTCGCGAAGACAAGCGTGCCCGCCGCTTCGCCGTGACGGTTCCGGTCAGGGAAAAGTCGCGATTCTGTTCAGTCGATTTTTTGGCAACGATCACCTCAACCGGGACCGGCGCATCCTCTGCCGACTCACTGCCGGTAGGGAAAAACA
>JBBKXR010000302.1:0-11541 GCA_037969585.1 Verrucomicrobiales bacterium | reverse complement strand
TCGATGAACCAGAGGTCGCGGGCCTGGGTTTCCGCGTCATTCGTGTGGAACACGAGGTGCGAGGCGTCGGGCGTCCACGAAATTTCGGTGCGCTTCGAGGTGCCGTTTGTTGAGGGGCGAGAGGGCAAGGTTGAGGGCAAAGGAAAAGCGTCCGCAGCACCGGCGAGTTGGGGCATTCCGCAGGCGGCGGCTTCGATGTTGGCGGTGAGAATGATGGCGACTGATGACGACGCTGCCGAGCCGGTGATCAATGAGGGCGCTCCGATGGTGGAATCCGACGGGGTGTTCACGGTGGCGCTGGGGCAGGGGCAGCGAGTGACTCTGGATCGGCGTTTGCGAACACGCGGCAAGGGCATGGCTCAGCCAAGTGTGGCGCGCATCGACGCGCATTTGTTCATCGCGCCGGGGTTGGAGCGATTGGAGGCGAGTTACGACTTGGCCTTTCGTGGTCAGGAGGAGAGCAGCTTTTCGATATCGTTCGATGCCAGTCTGACGCCGATCCATTTTGAGATTCCCAATCTGGCGTCGTGGCGTTTGATCGATGATGAGGTCAGTGGCCTGCGGCGTTTGAATTTTGAACTGACCCAAGCAGCCAGCGATGAGTTGCAAGTGCGCCTGGTGGCAGAGCGTTTGGTCGACGGATCGGGTGAGCGAAATTTTCCGCGCCTGGCGGCGTCCGCCTTACGACTTGAGCAGCGGCTGTCGTTGTTGCGGGGCGGCGAGTTGGCTGTTCGAGTGTTGCCGGGGGCGACGCATCGTCAGCTGGAATTTCTGCCGAATGAGATCGATCAGGCGGGCTTTGCGCCGGTGGCGACCTTCGGTCTGTCGGGTGCGGCGGCGGATGCTCAGGCATTGCGATATGCTCTGGAGACACGCGGCGGCGAGCGCTCGGCGAAGGTCGATTATGTTTATCAGGTGGCGATCGATAAGGTTGAGACAGTGGCGCAGTTGCAAATCAAATCGCCGACTTCAACGCTGGCGGAAATGACCATCGGTCTGCCGCCGGGATCGACGGTACAGAGTGTGCGCGGCAATCGTTTGCAGGAGTGGTGGCGCAGCGGTGACGAATTGTTCGTGCGCTTTTCCGGGGCGACGCCGGAGGTAACGGCTTTGCTGGTTTATGTCTCGCGTGAACTGGATGATAACGCGGCGGGTGCGGAGCAGCGGGTGGAGTTGGCGCCGATGTCGCTGCCGGACATCGATGAAGTATCGGGCAACGGCCTGGTGGTGGCCCATGCGACGGTCGATACGACGCTGCGATTCGACAAAGGGCGTGAGATCGTGCGCGAGGTCGATGAATCGTCAGTGGCCAATGATTTTGCGGTGCTGGAACCGTTGCAGCGCAAACGTGGCTACGAATTTTTCGCGGCCGATGTGGCGGCGACCTTGAGCTTGCGACCGGTGGCACCGCGCTACGATGTGACTTGGGTGATGATGGCGCGGACGTTTGAGTCGTGGGTAAAACTCTCGGCTCAGGTCGATGTGGCGGTGTCGCAGTCGGCGATCGATCGGCTGAGTTTCGCGATGCCGGAGGACTTGCCGGAGGTACGAGTGGTCAGTCCGGAGATCCGCGAGGTGCGTTCCGAAGTCAGCGATGGGCAGCGTATTTACACGGTGGTGTTTCAACGCTTTGTCACCGATGCCATCGATTTTGTCATCGAGACTGAGGTGCCGCAGGGAGGTGAGCTGACCTTGTCGGGCTTGGCTTTTGCCGAGGCGACGCGTGAGGAGCGTTTTGTCATCGTCGACAATGGATCGAGTGATCGGCTACAGGTTGAGTCGCAGGGAATGGAGCGGACGGTGGCGGATCTTTTGCCGTTCGTGCCGGAAGCGTTGGGCAGTGCGCAGCTATTTCGAGCGCGCGCGGACTGGTCGGTGGCATTGCGAATCGAAGAGCTCGAAACGACGGCAGGTAATGATGCAGTGGTCCTGTGGAGTGAGCTGAAGAGTGCATTTCGCGCCAACGGTGAGGAGTGGCTCAAGGTGGTTTATCATTTGCAGAATCGCTCGCTGCAGTTCATGCCGGTGGTGTTGCCGGAGGGAGCGGAGTTGGTATCGGTCCTGGTTTCGGGAGAATCGACGCGCGCTGATCGTGGCTTGGCGCCGGACGGGCGTGAGGCGGTGCTGGTGCCGCTGATCCAGACTAAGCCGGGGCAACTGGCCTACGATGTCGAACTGGTGCTGCGTTCGCGTCAGCGGGTGCGCGACGATGGTCGGGCGGTACGCAAATTGGTGCGCGATCTGGATGATCCGGACGTGGTCGGGATGATGGTGCAGCGAACGCTTTGGCACGTGTCGTTGCCGGAGGGTTTCACGCTCCAGGATTTCGACGGCAATCTTGAGCCGGTCGACGCAGCGGAATTGGCTTTGGAAAAAGCCGAGAGCGATTTGGCGGAATTTGAGAGCCTCAATCAGATCGGCGCGGATTCGAAGTTCGGTGATTACGGACGGGCGTTGAGTATTTCGAATAGCGGAGTGGTCAGCGCTCGGGTCGAGGAGGCGCTTTCGAGTTTGAGTAATGCAGACGATGAGCAGGTGGCGCAGCGCGAACGGGAGTTACGCGAGCGCTGGGCGGGGCAAAATATCGTGCTGACCGAGAATCGCATTCTGGTTCCACTGTTTAAAAACGAAGGAAAACCGAACGCTGATGGTAAGTCGAGCAAGGGGAAGAGCGCCGATCGCGCGGTTGATTGGAACTTTAACGATACCCGCTTGGTGGATCGCAACAATAACCTGGCGGATGCGGAGGAGAAACAGCTTGATCAGTTAGGTGGGCAGATGCAGCTCAACGACAACATTGCGGTGGGCAATAAGTACTTTAACAACATTGAGGCAGCGCCGTTAAATGCCAATGGTGGCGTAATTGTTGTCGATAGTAAGGGCAAGAAAGCTGATGCCAGCGCAAGCGATCAAGTCGGTAAACTGAGCGGCGGTAACGGCGGTGAGGTTGAGCAGAAACTGGCGCAGTTGTCGCAAGCTCAGGTTGGTCACGGTGGTGCGACGATCAATGGAACTATGAACGCGGATGCTGTCGCTGTCCAAGGAGCCAACGTGCAGGGGCAGACGAATATCAATGCGGACGGGTTCATCGATTTCTCATCGAATCCGGATGTATCGATCGGGGGGATGATGCAGGGGCAGGCGCTCCCTGAGCAATCGGGGCAAAATTCAGGATTCAATGACTTCGATAATGCGCGTTCGACGAATTTGAAGCGACGTGTTGGATCGACGAGTAAATCGAATGTTAAGTCGGCGAAGCTGGCTGAGAAAAGAGTATCGGTGGATCCGTTTGCCGGTCCTGTTTCCGCAGCACCGGCAACGATGCCGGTCGGTGGTGCTACCTTCGGCGCCCCTGCGCCTGCCATGGAGCAGGCGGCGGAACCCGCTCTGAAAGCTACCGGTCGCCGCTCAGTGGTGGTCGATTTTCCGGAGGAGGGAACGGTTTATCACTTCAAAAAAGTCAAAGATCACGCGCGACTTCAGTTCGTTGCAACGAAGCGTTGGAACCTTGAACAAGTTGGTTGGCTGTTGGCCTTTATTTTGATTTTCAGTGCGGTATTTGCGGCTGACGCCGGGCTTCGGCTGACCCGACGCAGCACGGCGAAGTCCTAGCGGGCTTCTAATTCTAAAATGGCGGAGGTCGCTTTTCCCTGACCGGCAGACGGGAGCTACGGGGCCGATGCTTTGGACAGGTTGATCAGTGGCTCAGCGCCAAGCACCGCGATGCGCGGATTTGGCCTGTAGCTCAAGCCGTTCGAGGTTCCTTTTAAAATCGCGATAGCTTTGGCCGTCAGGGGTGCTTTCGCCTTTGGTGTGAATACGGGCGAGGCCGTTTTCGACCAGGTCCTCACAGAGCCATTCGGTCTCGTCGGGCAACAGCACAAAGCCGTAGAACCGCTCACCGTCGTAAACGCGTTCCCATTTGGTGAACACCGAGAAGCTCTGCCCTTTGAGAATTTTGGCGACATGAGCCTTGGCAGCTTGGCCGACGGCTACGGTTTCTTCCACTGTCAAACCACCGAGTTCGCGGGCCTGTTCGGCGACGCGGCGGCGCTGGTCTTCGTAGCGATCACTGAGATATTTTTCCGGAGCATCGGCGTAGTAAAGGCGCAGCTCGAATTCGCGGTCGCCGTGGCGGACGAAAAAGCTGTCGCCATCGTTATTGCGATGATCGATCATGACGGTGCCGATCAGTCGGTCGTAGCCGTTGACCTTTTCGGTGCTGCCTTTTTGCGTGCTTTGCTTGCCGGTGGATGCGGTAGGAGCGGGTTTGGCTGACTTTGTTTTTACTGGTTTGGCGTTGCCCTTATTCTCCGCAGCAGCCGGCATCGAGATGTCGATTTCGGACTTGGGTACGATCTCAGAGCCGGGATCTGAAGACGAGATGGAACCCGACTCGGCAGCGTCGCTGGCCTGATAGATATTTTCATACCACCAAACTCCACCGGCGGCGATTAGCAGGGCGGCGACTTGGAGGAAGCGGATCACGCGCTTGCTTTTCGACATGCTGCAAGTAAGGCTGCGATTGGCGGCGCTGACAAGGGACTTTGAGAGAGTAAGCTTCCGGACAGCATTGCGTCGAATTTGCAAAGTATGAGCACGAGCACCGATTGGGAACAGCACTATCAGGACGGTGAGACGCCGTGGGACAAAGGCGCAGCGGCACCGGGTCTGGTCGATTGGTTGACGAAAAATGAAGTCGCCGGTCGTGTCATCGTTCCCGGTTGTGGCCTTGGCCACGATGTGCGGGTGCTGGCCGCGTCGCCGGGCAAACCGCAGGTGACGGGTCTGGACGTCGCTCCCTCAGCCGTGGAGAGTGCGCAGAAATTCCCGCAGGTCGGCGCGGAAATTTTTGAGGTGGGCGATTGGTTCAACTTGAAGCCGGAGCAGCGCGGCAGCTTCGATTGGGTGTGGGAGCATACTTGTTTTTGCGCGATCGATCCTTCGATGCGCGAAGCCTATGTCGATGCAGCATTCAGCGCGTTGAAGCCGGGTGGCAGGATACTGGGAGTGTTCTATCTCGATCCGTATGATGACGAACATCAACCCGGGGAAGGACCGCCTCATGGTGTTGAGGAGGCTGAACTGATCGAGCACTTTGTCGCCGACGGCCGCTTTTCGCTGGAGGAAAAATGGCGATCGGAGGCAGCCTATCCGGGGCGCGAGGGGCTTGAGCTGATGCTCGTGTTGCAGCGGAAATCGTAGACCGTAGTGGTATCCGCTATCGAAGGCTCGTCCAGGGGGACCGCCGGGACGGCGGTTTCACACTTTCGTCCGACTGATCAGATGCCGACGGCTTCGGTGACCGCTTGTTCGAGTCGTGCTAAGTGGCTCGGGTTGGAGATCTTTTTGCCAACCTCATCCGTGACGTAGATGCTGTCGATGGCGGCGCCCTGTTGAGTGCTAATGCGGGCGTGGACGATTTCAACGCTGAGCCCGGCGATGGCGTTGAAAATGTTATAGAGTAGGCCGAGTCGGTCACGGGCCTGAATCTCGAGGACGGTGTGGTCGGGGTGAAGATGGTTGGAAACGTAGACTCGCTGCGGAATCTCGAGGCTGTCGTCGACTTCGGGTTCGTCGAACAGGTTGGAACTGCGCGAGTCGGCGATGAGTTGGTGGAAGTCGGTTTCGCTGTCAGTCGCCAGAAGTTTTTCGACCGCGGCGATGTCCCGCTTTGAGGTGACCGGATTGAAGCGGGTTGTGCAGACGCGGAAAATATCCAACACCAGATCGTCTGCGCGCGAGAACAGGTCGGCGCTGAGGATATTGATTTGCCTGGACGATAAGGCACCGGCCACGCGGGCGAGCAGTTCGCCGCGATTCCAACTGCAGATTTCGAGCAGGCTGAAACCTTCGTCGGGGCGTTCGCTCCACACAAGTTTCGGGGTCAGTGACTCAGCGGGTTTATCGGCCAGCGTTTGAAAAAAACTGCGGAACAGTTTCACGTGACGGATGACGCTGACTGCACCGCGGAAGCGAAAGTAGCGACCCGGCATGGCGTGAAAATGGGCGTCGACTTCTTCAGCGAATTCTTCGGGCAGTTTGGCACGCACCGATTCCTGAAGCTCCTCCGGGGGGCGCTTGAGCTTGGCGGTGAAGCCTGCCTGATCCTCGAAAAATTTAACCGTCGAGCGATACAATTGCATCATTAAACTGGCTTTCCAACCGTTCCAGGATTCCCCACTGGTGCCTTTGGAGTCGACATAAGTGAACAGCAACAGCGTCTCCATGTAGTAGCGATTGCGAACTGCTGCGGCGAACTGGGTGATAGTCGCCGGGTCATCGATGTTCATCGAAGTCGCCATCCGCCAAAAGGTGAGGTGATGATCGACGAGGAAGATCAGTCGCTTGCGTCGTTCGCCTTTGATTTGCAGCCGGTGGCAAACGTTGCTGGCGAGCATGGCGCTGGCGTCGGCATGGGTACGCTGGTTCTTGGCGCGGCCAGTGTCATGCAGAATCAGGGCGAGATAGAGGATGTAGGGATCCTCGATTTCGCGGAAAAGCTTCTGCATAAAGGCAACCTTGGGATCGTCGCTATGGGCCAGTGCATCGAGCTGGTCAATGCAGCGTAAGGTATGTTCGTCGGCAGTGAACAGATGAAAAAATTCGTGCTGCACGAGATCGGTGAGCGCACCGAATTCGGGCAGGTAGCGACCGAGAAATCCGACGTGATGCATTTGTCGCAATACCCGGGAGACGTCGCCGCGCTGCTGCAGGATCTGCTCGAAGGTTTCGCGATTATTTTTGCTGTAGCGAAACGCCTTGGTCATCAGCTCGCGGTCGCTCTTGATCAAGTTGCGGATCGCCGGGCTGAGTTCGAGGCCACGTCGCTGGGTGTGGTGAAACAGCCGCATCATGCGGTTCGGATCGTCGCGAAAGATGGTCTTTTTGTCGGGATAGATGAGCCCGGATTTGCTGTTAAAGCCGTCGAAGTGTTCGACTTTGTCGTTGCGGCTCAGAAAGCTGAGCAGCTTCGACGACATGCCTTTGTCCTGTTCAAGTTCGAGCTCGAAGCGCTGCATCAGCGAGGTCGAGCGGTTGAACAGGTTACGAGTATGGCGATAGTAATCGCGCATGAACTCTTCGCAGCGGCGCAGGATGCTTTTCTGCGGATAGCCAAGGTTGGTGGCGACCACTCCCTGCAGCCGGAGAGTGAGAATGTCGCTCGGACGTTTCTGCGAATAGTGCAGGTCGTTGCGCACGCGCATGAGAAATTCGTAAGCGTCCTCGATCTGTTGACGTGCCGTTATGGTGAGCAGTTTTTCTTCCTGAACACCTTCCAGCGAGCGTTCGTTGCGACGCACAAAGACGGTCCAGAGAAGGTTGTGGTATTCGCGCAGACCACCGCAACTTTCCTTCACGTTGGGCTCTTGGAGATAAACGGTGTTCGAGTGTTTAGCGTGCCGCTTGCGGATGTCGTTGCTGCGTTGGTTGAGGTAGACGTCCTCTTTGCCGACGATGCAGTTGAGCCGGAATGATTCGACGAATTCCGTGTAGAGCTCCGGGTCGCCAGTAATGAAACGGGCGTCGAGCAGCGCGGTTTTGGTGGGATGATCTGAATTGGCGAAACTGATGGTCTCTCTTACGGATCTGACGGCGTGGCCTACTTTAAAGCCGACGTCGAAGAGCATCAGTAAAATTTCCTCGACCATCTCGGCGGCGGCGGGCTGGATCGCCTTGGTCGTCGTTGGGTGAATGAACAGCAGGTCGATATCGCTCCCCGGATTCAATAAACCGCGGCCATAGCCGCCGTTGGCGATCACTGTGATCGGGTGCTTGCCGACGTTCTTGTTGCCGTCTGCCGCATGTTCGAGCGCGGCTTCGAATAAGTCGTCGAGCACCACATCGATCAAGTCCGAGCGCCGCCGCGCGATCTCGATGCCGCCGCTGCCTGATTCATGGATTTCACGGATGCGCTGATTCTCCGCACGGATAAACTTTTTGTAGAGTTGCAGGTCCTCTTGACGGGAGCCGCTCTTGCGCCGCATCGGCACGAGTTCGGCATCGGCGCGCTGACGCAGCTCCGCCATAGTTTCTGAGTCAGTGGAGTTCGTCGCTGTGGAGATTGCCATGGGAGTTTTTCGAAAAACTATCGCTGCAATGGGGTATGGGTCGCGAAATTCATGCCATCCAGGCAGAAAAAATGAAAATAGCCCCGACTGCGCGATTTCCAACTGAAACCCCTCTGCGGCATATGCCTGCACGTTTACAGGGGCGCATTACAGAAACGGCCGCAGCGTTTTAAATTTGCGATCAACGGGCATCAGCTCAGCGAGGCAGCCATCAAGCACCTGTTTCCCTCTTTACCGGAGCTTGGTAAGTCAGGTCCGGCAGAGGTGCAAAACTAGCTAAGTGCAGGCTTCAGCCAACAGCCGGCTAGCGCAGATCACCTAAATTCTGATCGCTGGTCTCATCGAGATACTGCATGAGATTGCGGTCGGTCGCGAAAGTGGCGACCTCGCCAGTTTCGTGGGTGACACGGAGTACACAGCCGCGAAAACTCACTTTAGCATGTCGCCACTGCTTCTGTGGCAGGCCGTCGAGTTCGCCGGACTTGTTTCGGTAGCTACCTTCGCTGCCAGTCCAGAGCGTGAGTTCCTCGATCTCGCCGGCGACGAGTTCGACCTCCGCGACGCTCTTTTTCATGATGTAGTGCAGGTTCTTTTCGTCCGTTATCCCAATCAGCCAGTACTCAAGATTGACTTTTGTCGGGTATCTTGAGGCGTTGATTACTTCAATATCGAGCCGCCATCGGTATTTACTTTTATGAGCCGGAGTAGCGCCGGTGCTGGCACGAAGGCTGATATTTGGAGCTGTTTTGGCTTGCTCGCCAGCTGCATCCATCGCTGCCTGCCAGCGTTTATGCTCTTCTTCGGGGCTGATGCCTAGCGAGGTGAATACGGCGCCCTTATCTGCTTTCAATCGTTCTCCATGAATCGTTGTCTCGTTGATCATTTGCTCGAACTGACCGCGGTAGGCGCTCTCGCGGGCGGTCAATTGAATGTCTCCCTCGGGTCGCTTCTTGCTCGGTCCGATAATGCGCAAGTTGGCCGGATGTTTTGACATCTGCGGCAAGTCCGAAGGCGGCACGATGTACTCGACAAGCGCATTTTTGCCAGTGTCGGGACCATTCTGAATAACTGGCTGAAAGCGGTGATATTCGTCGAACAATCCGAGCGCTTCCGCATCGCGCCAGTTTCGCAGGTAGGCCGCGGCGGTTACCATTTTTTCAGTCGGTCCGATTTCGTCGCGGAACGAATAAGCGGTGTTAATAAAGCTCTCGGCAGACGGACCGTTGGTGCGATTGCTGGCCTGAAGTATCTCGATGACCTTGATGGTGGTTTTTTCCGCAGCAGCGATGTCTTTCGCCGAGCCTTTAGCGGAGCGAGGCGGGGCCTTGAGCAGTCCTGACAGCTTGCGTGCCTTCTCGTCAGCTGCGTTGGCGATGTCACCGGGAGCACCGATGATCAGGAGCGCTGTTGAAAATGCCAGCGCTACAAGCGCTCGTGGCAGATAGCGTTGGGCTTGAAAGAAGATCATGGGGCTTGTCACGAGTCTCGGGCCGAAAAGGTCTATGGAAAGTACTTCAGCGCAAGGTAGTCGTCGATGGAGTTGCGTTCAGATGGGGTGAGTGCGCGATCATAGACAAGCAACTCGGCAAAGTAAATTCCCGACTGGCGATCTCCGACGAGCGGTGCTGTATCGCCGCCGAGTCGGATCGATGATACCAATAGTGACAAGTTGGGTGCCGCGCTCAGAGTCGAGTTGAACCGCTTTCCGGATGAGGTCATTATGCCGTGCCGCGCGTTGTCCTGGTTGCCTGCCCAGATCAGTGAAAAGCTGAGCATCTGGTTGCCGCCTGGGTAAGGCGTGATTGGGAAGGTTTTATCGAAATGAGTGATGTTGCTGACTAATTGTCCGTCTGCGATACGGGTTGCGATCGTCGCTTCATCACGGATGGGAGGGTAGAATTCGATGATGTTGGCGTTCTTTTCGGGCGACCAAAATAAGGCGATATAGGTCAGTTGATCACCGCTGCGAAATTCGTCGCCGTCGCGCTTCCAGTTGACCACCATGGAAGCTTTGCCGGTAAGTTGGAGCAGGGGATGGATGCCGTTCAGCGCGGGAAACGTGTTCGGCGTGGCGATGATTTTCTGAGCGACGCTACCGCTGTCGGGATCGACTCCGCTGATTCGGAGTGATGCGATCGCCTTCAAGCCGCTCTGCTTGGGCCACTCTTCGGTCGGTGCGACGGCAGCTACGGAGCTGCCGGGCTCGAGCGCGTCGAAGGCGAACTGGGCGAGTAATGAATCGATCGCAGGCAGCTCGCCCCGATTGAGGGGGAGAGCGCTATTTTCATTTGTTGCGCCCGGGAGGGGGGCGGCCGTGGCGGGCGTGGCGCCGGCAGGAAGTGGCGCGGCGCTTGCGGGATTGCTCTGGCCGGAGTCGGCCTGATCGGCGGATTGGAAAAATTTCAGATAGGCAATAACGCCCAGCCCGATGGCGAGAACTGCGACAAGAGCGGCGGGAAGCCAGACAGCCTTGCGTTTTTTTGCGCCAACTTGGCCTGGAGTCGACCTGTCGCCGCCTTCAGGTTGACGATCGATTTCGGCAGGTGCGCGGACCGAGACTTTGGCGGTTTTGGACGATGCCTTGTCGTTGCTCTCAATGTCGGCTTCGGCGCTCGCCGCTGCGAAAGGCGCAGGAGCTTCGCCATTGATAGCTGCTTCAAGGGTTTGTCGCGCGGCTTCCGCCGATTGTGGACGGTTGGTCGGCGGGGCGCTGATCAGGCTCATCAACCAGGCGGCCAGCGGTTCGGGAAGGTCCTGACGGTAGTCCTGAATCGGCACGGGTGCACCACCGCGATGGTTGGCGATGGTGGCATCGGCGCTGTTGCCTGCAAATGGCAAGTGCTGGGTGAGGGCGTAGTAGTAGACGTTGCCGATTGCGTAGAGGTCGGAGCGAGCGTCGCCCGGCTCGCCTTCGAAAAGTTCAGGTGCCAGGCAATCCAATGCGCCGGTGTAGCGGCCACGATGGTCGGTGGTGACCAGGTCGGCACTGCCGAGCAGTTCGGCAAGTCCGAGGTCGGTGATTTTAAACAGGACGGTCTGATCGGGCTGCCAAGTCAGCACGACGCGGTTGGGTTTCAGGCTGCCGTGAATCAGCTGGTGTTGGTGGATGGAATCGAGCCCTTCGAGCGTGTGACGGGCGAGGGTGATAAAGTCGACGACGGTCAGTGCGGCCTGTGCGACGACGCCGGTGAGATCGGTGCCCTCAACCCACTCGGTCACCACGAAGCCGCCATCGCCGTCGGCGCCTGCTCCAAGTACGGCAGCGACGTTGGGATGTTTAAATTCTGCCAGGCGACCGGCGCGGCGTTCGAGGGTGGCGAGACGCTCTGGTTCGACGGCGATGGTTTCGGCGTCGAAGAAACGGCGCAAAACCACATCGGCACCGGTTTCACTGTCGGTGGCGCGATAGAGATCACCAAACTGGCTACGCGTGAGTAAGGTGGAGTTCTGGTAACGGGAGGGCATGGGG
>JBBKXR010000301.1:0-4908 GCA_037969585.1 Verrucomicrobiales bacterium | reverse complement strand
GCGTCAGTACATAAATCAGCCGCATCTCAGAATTCAGGCAGTTGCTGATCGGAATATCGACCAGTCGATATTTTCCGGCCAGCGGCACGGCCGGCTTGGATCGTTTGTGGGTCAGCGGGAAAAGTCGGGAGCCGCGGCCTCCACCCATGATGATGGATAGAGTGTTATTTAGAGTCTTGTGTGGAATGCGATCAGGCATATCGCCATTCTCAGCATATTCGCCGCCATAAATCTAAGGTATTTTTGTGAAAAGGTGGTTTCTTTCCGATCTTCGAGCTTAAAGGGCACCTCCCGAAACCCTGCGATGGACGGTCAGCAATGAATATAGAGACAAAAAGCGCCTTCGCCGCAGTAAGGAACAAGCTGATCCTGTTGGCTGTGGCCCTTTTTCCGTATGGCCGCGTTGCTCGACGATCGTGGAGATCGCTTTAATTCTTCCCCGCACCTCGCTAGACGAAAAAAGGGCCCCATCCTTCAACCGCCCGGGTTCCGGAGGTGTCCTAGAGCAGTCAAAATAGAAATTATTCATGTGTGGAATTATTGGTTACGTGGGAGGCGTCGGCTCGGAAGCCGCACCTGTTTTGGTCGACGGATTGCGCCGTCTCGAGTATCGCGGCTACGATTCTTCAGGCCTGGCGATTGCCGACGTCAGCGGCAAAATGGCGGTCCGAAAACGGGCTGGCCGGATCGATAATTTGCGCCGCCTGCTGGCCGAGGAACCGGCGACCGGCGCTTGTGGTATCAGCCATACCCGCTGGGCGACACACGGCCCGGCGACTGATGAAAATGCACACCCTCACCTCGACCAGAGCGGCAAGCTGGCGCTGGTACACAATGGCGTGATCGAAAACTATCAGTCGCTGCGTGAGCGACTGAGCAAGCTCGGCAATACCTTCCTTTCGCAAACCGATTCGGAGGTATTGGCGCACCTCATCGGGCATCACTACGACGAACTGAGTGAGGGAACGTCGGAGATGCGTTTGCTGGAGTCGATTCGGTTGGCTCTGCGTGAGGTCAGTGGTACGTATGGCATTGTGGTCATGCACGCCGATGCGCCCGGTTTTTTGGTCGGCGCCCGGCTCGGCAGTCCGCTCGTCGTAGGGTTGGGCAAAGGTGAAAATTTTCTCGCCAGTGACGTCGGCGCGATGATCGCTCATACGGCCGATGCAATTTATCTCAACGACTACGACTTGGTCTACCTGACCGCTGGAGATTTTAAAATCGAAACGCTGGAAGGTGGCTCTGCCGAGTTCGAAGTCAGTCGCGTCGACTTCACTCAGGAAGATGCCGAGAAGGGCGATTATCCGCACTTCATGCTCAAGGAGATTTTTGAGCAACCTGAATCGATTCGCAACGCCTTCAGGGGACGCCTTTCTGAAGACGAAGCATCGGCCAAACTCGGTGGCCTGAACCTGAGTCCTCAGCAGTTGCGCGACGTCGAACGAATCGTGCTGGTCGGTTGTGGCACCGCCAGCCACGCGGCGATGGTCGGCGAATACCTGATCGAATCGCTGGCACGTATCCCGACCGAAGTTGAAATCGCCAGCGAGTTTCGCTATCGCAACGTGCCGCTCGATAAGAACACCCTGATCTTCGTGCTGAGCCAAAGCGGAGAAACCATCGATACACTGGCAGCGATGCGCGAGGGCCAGCGCAAGGGCCATAAAGTGCTCGGCATCGTTAACACTGTGGGCAGCACCATCGCCCGTGAGAGTGACGGTGGATCGTATCTGCACTGCGGTCCCGAGATTGGCGTCGCCGCCACCAAATCGTTCACCTCGCAGGTTACCCTGCTGACCTTACTCGCCTTGTTGCTAGGGCGCATGCGTCACCTTTCCGTGGCCGATGGTCAACGGATCCTGCGCGATCTCGAGGCGCTGCCCGCCAAGGTTGAGAAAGTGCTCGAGCAGAATGAAGCGATTCGCAAGATCGCCCTCAAATATCGAGATGCTGAAGGCATGCTGTTTCTCGGCCGGCAGTTCAACTATCCAGCGGCGATCGAAGCGGCGTTGAAGATGAAAGAGATCAGCTACATCTTCGCCTCTGGCCACGCCAGCGCCGAGTTGAAGCACGGTATCATCGCTTTGATCACTGAGAAGCTGCCGTCAGTGTTCATCGCTCCCAAGGATTCGGTGTTCGGAAAAAACATCAGCAATATTGAAGAAGTAAAAGCGCGCAAAGGACCGGTCATCGCGATTACCACAGAAGGCTGCGAAGAAATGGCGACTGTTGCTGACGATGTCATTTACATTCCCGAAGTGTCCGAGCAACTGAGTCCGATCTTGACCAGCGTCGCGCTTCAGCTTTTATCTTACCATTTTGCCGTCGCACGTGGCTGCGATGTCGACAAGCCACGCAACCTCGCTAAGAGCGTGACGGTCGAGTAGAGAGGCACTACCTTAAGGATTTACGACCATGGACTTTGACGACACGACGGACGGAGAATTAACGGGCGGTGAAGCAACCACTTCAGGCACCCCGGTACGACAAATTGCGGTATTTTTGCAAAATCAAGTCGGCACGCTGCTGTCGATTGTGAAACTTCTAAACCGAAACCACGTCGTGGTACTGGGTATCAGCGTGCAAGACTCCATCGACGTCACCATCGTCCGGATGGTGGTCAGCGATCCGGATACCGTGGAATCGCTGTTCATGGAAAAAGGCATCGCCTACAGCACGACTGATTTGCTTGTCGTTGAACTGCAGCCCGGCACCGACGAAAAGGGTCTCGCCGAATGTCTTCAGGCCCTGCTCATCGCCGAGACCAACATTCACTTTATCTATCCAGTGCTCAGCCGACCCAACGATCGCCCGGCATTGGCGATGCACGTTGAAGACACCGAGTTCGGTCGAGAGGTTCTCGGCAATAACGGCTTCCGTGTGCTGCTGCAGGAAGATTTGAGTAGGTAGGAGTTACGAGATTTTCTCTCCGATGCTCTTCAACTCGCTTAGGAAGGCATTGTGCTCGGTGCCGTCGTAGCAGATACCCTGCAGGCCAGCTTCGCGACCGGCATCGACGTTTGCGGCGACGTCGTCGACGTAGATTGTCGTTGCTGGATCCAGATTGTGGCTGGAGATCGCTGACTGATAAATGTCAGGACTCGGTTTCATCGCGCCGACCTCGTGCGAGTAGGTCGCGCCTTCGAAATGGTCGAACACTGAATATCGACCGGTGAAATACGGCACATGAATGGCGTTAGTGTTCGACAGAAGAAACAGCGGATGACCTTTGGCGCTGAGATTCTCGATTAGCTCGACCATCGGTTCGTTGACGGTAAAAATGTCCTCCAGCGCCGTCACCAATTCGCCGGGTTCGCCGGAAAAGCCGATCTGCTCCGCCGCCGCTGTCGCAAAGCTTGCGGTATCCATTTCGCCGCGTTCGAAGGCCTCCGTCAGCTTGGTGATCGACGGCAGAATATCTGCTTCGGGCAATTGGCAGCGAGCGGCAATGCGGCGCACGGCGACGCTGAAGTCGAAGAACAGAATGACATTGCCGATATCGAACAGGAATGAGTGGGCCATCGTTGCAAGTCGTCGGCGCAGGGCATCGCCGAGTCAAGCCAAACGGCCGGACAGATGCCGGTGATAGCTGCGGTGGTCAGAGCGCGGATGGATAGCCGGTCGGACCAAAGCGATCGCCATCGTCTCAACGCAAGGCGCACCTTCTGACGAAGGCTGCTACGAATCGTCCGGCGGCGCAGCATCACTCATCACCTCGAACAGAAGGGCAACCAGCGCTTGTGAGCTGCGCGCTTTTCGCTACCCTTGCAGGTATGCGAATTGGGATTACTGGAGCCAGCGGTTTGGTAGGCCGGGCACTGACAAAATTGGCGGTGGCTAAAGGTCACCAAGTCGTCGCATTTTCGCGTTCGCCCGAGTCCAAGATCGATGGGGCGTCTGAAACGAGGGATTTTCAGGTGCCCGACAATGCCCGCGTCGACGATCTCGACGCGATCGTGCATCTCGCCGGTGAGCCGATTCTCGGTTGGTGGTCGCAAACCAAGCGCGATCGTATTCGCGATAGCCGGGTGAGCGGTACGGCGGGCGTGGTCGAAGCGATCCGGCGCTGTGCCGAAAGCAAGCGACCGGGTGTTTTGGTGTGTGCGTCAGGTAGCGGTTACTACGGTGATCGCGGTGATGAGGTGCTCGACGAAGACGCCGATGCCGGCTTTGGTTTCTTGGCTCAGGTTTGCCGGGAATGGGAGGCGGCGGCCAGTCGCGTCGATGATCATGGCGTACGCTGGGTGAGTGCTCGAACGGGAATGGTGCTTGGCAGTGAGGGCGGAGCAGCCCCGCTGTTGGAAAAGTTATTTAAGTTCTGTCTGGGAGGACGGCTCGGCTCCGGCGATCAGTGGGTGCCCTGGGTCGGCTTGGAAGATACGGCTCGCATGTATCTGCACTGCGTCGAAAATCAGTCGATCCATGGACCGGTGAATTTTGTCGCGCCGCATCCGGTGACCAACGCTGAATTCACCCGGGTGATCGCTGAGCAGGTCAATCGACCGGCGGTCGCGCCGGCGCCGGCGCCGTTGCTGCGCTTGGTTTTGCGTGACATGTCGGACATGCTGCTGTTCAGCCAGCGCCTCGATCCTCAGCAGCTTCGTTTGCAGAAGTTTGAGTGGCTGGCACCCGATCTCGATGTCGCCGTTCGGCGGGCGATGGGTGGCGCGGAGAAAAACTGAAGGCGGCTTCGAGCCTCGAATGGCTGAGTCAGGCGCCGTAGGGTTGTAGTAATTTTGGGTAAATAAAATAGATTGCAATTTGCCCACATCGACTCAGACTTATAACGGAGTATAATCCTTATAGTTATGAAGTTGCCAAAATGTGATTCGTTTCGGTGGGGCGCTCAGTGGGTGCTGTCATTACTGTTTTTTATCACCGCGGGTCTGGCCGTTGCCGGACCGGAGA
>JBBKXR010000300.1:0-5381 GCA_037969585.1 Verrucomicrobiales bacterium | reverse complement strand
ACTCCACCCGCACCCGCACCCGCTCCGGCTCCACCGGCAGCGAAATAATTCTGCGGGCGAGAATTTCCTGACACGATCGATTTTTTAACCATGAGCGAGGACACAACCAAGGCCAGCGTCGAAGACATTCGATTGCGAGCTGCGATCGACCGATCGGTTCGTTACCCGGTGTTGTTTTTCTTCACCAGTGCAGCGGCATGGTTGTTCGTCGCCACCGTTCTGGGTGTCGTCAGTGGCATCAAGCTGGCAAACCCTGACTTCGGTCCTGCTTGGACCTGGTTGACCTACGGTCGTCTCTGGCCATTGCACACCAACGCGCTGATTTACGGCTGGGGCATGCAGGCAGGCTTCGGTCTGATGATCTGGTTGATGGCTCGACTGTGCCGCACTGAGTTGCGCAATTCGGTGACCTTGTTGGTCGCCGGCCACGTCTGGAACTTCGGTCTCTCGCTCGGCTTTATCGGTATGTGGATGGGCAAGGGGACTTCGCTGCCGTGGCTTGAATTCCCGACTTTCGTCTGGCCTCTGCTCGCGCTGACCTACGTCGTCATCAGCCTCAGTCTGGTGCAGATGTTTCGTCGACGTCGCTCCGGCAGCCTGTTCATTTCACAGATGTATATCATCGGTGCCGCACTTTGGTTTCCGTGGATCTTCATCACGGCCAATTTGCTGATCAACAATGAAGGTGGTTCTGCGGTCATGAAGGCGGGCATCAATGCCTGGTTCATGAGCAACCTGGTTTATTTTTGGTTTGTGCCGATTGCGCTGGCCGCTGCTTACTACATTGTGCCGAAAATTGCTGGTCGTCCGGTGCACAGCTACCCGCTGGCCAAGCTCGGATTCTGGTCTTTGGCGCTGTTCGCAGGCTGGACAGGATTCAGTCGCTACAACGGCGGGCCGTTCCCGGCGTGGATGACCTCAGTTAGCGGTGCGGCAACGATCTTTATCCTGCTGCCTGCTCTGGCAGTATGGCTGAACCTCAGCAAAACCTTGGCTGGTCAGAAAAAACTCGCTGATCACAGCCCTGCGCTACGTTTCACCAGCTTCGGCGTCTTAATGTTTGGACTGTTTGCATTGCTCTCGGCGCTGGTCGGTTTCTACGGCCCGGGCCGCCTGCTGCAGTTCAGTCACGCGACGGTAGGCATCGATACACTCGGTATTTACGGCATGTTTTCTATGGTCGCTTTTGGTGCGATCTATTTCATCGTGCCACGTATCACGGCTTCCGAATGGCCATCGGGTAAGATGATCAACTTCCACTTCTGGTTCTCGTCGTATGGCATTCTCACCGTTATCGGTTTCATGCTCGTCGGTGGTCTTGCCCAGGGCGGTGCCATGGATAGGTGGAACACGGACTTTATCGCCTCGGTCGAACTCGGTAACGGTTACGTCATCGGTCGTTGCATGGCGTGGTTTTTGATCGCGCTAGCCAACTTGGCATTCTTCTATCAATTGGCTCTGATGTTCATTGGCAGAGGCCGGAAATCGGAGGGCCCGACGCTGATTCATGCGGAAGGTGCCAAGAGTTCCGCCGAAGCGGCTGGCATCACTGCGGAGGGAGGCGCTGCGAACGCGAACGCTTAGCATGAAAAACAAAAGCGAATTTTCCCAACTTGCCTGTGGCCTCGCGGTTGCCTTTGGACTGCCATGGCTGCTGCTGGTGGTGGTGCCGTACGTAAAGTTGAGCGCGATTGAGCCGCAGGCTTACACGGAGGCTGATGGGGTCGAGGGTTTGGTTGCCTATCCGGCGAAACAGATCGGTGGCAGCATTTCGACCGGTGAGCGCCTCTACGATTCGCTTGGCTGTGCCTACTGCCACACGCAGATGGTTCGTCCGACTTATGCTGGTGCCGACATGTGGCGCGGCTGGGGTGGGCGCAAGGAAGGCGGCTTGGCTCGCGAGACCCGTCCAGCGGATTACTGGGGTGACAGTCACGCCATGCTCGGCTATCAACGCATCGGTCCCGATTTGTCGAATGTCGGTTGGCGGCGCACTGATCGTGCCTGGCTTTTGCAGCATCTTTACTCGCCGCGCAGTCTCATCCGCGAGTCGGTCATGCCAGGTTACGAAGGGCTTTTCACGCTCCGCAAGTTCAACGGTCAGCAATCTGACAGCGCTCTGAAATTAGAGGGGAAATTTGCACCCGAAACGGGCTACGAAGTCGTTCCTACACCTGATGCCGAGGCTCTTGTTGACTATCTCCTGTCGCGTAAGAAAGATGCTCCTATTCCCGGTAGTGGTAATCCCGCCGGCGATGAAGCCAAAGCTGCCGCCAGCGAATAGCCCCGACTCTGTTCAGCCGACAATCTCTCCATGAGCCACGATTCCGACAACGATACCAATCTTGACTACGCATCCGGCGGAGCCAGCGTTCTCGATGTGCACGATGCCGTGCGTCGTGAAGCCTCTGAGCCGCGCAGCGGTGACGAGCCGATTGCCAGTGGTGCGTTGGTGTTAGCGGCTGCGGTGGTGTTACTCGGTGCCGTCTACTTTGGATGGCACAGTGAGAGCTTTTCGATGGATTCGATTTACAAGACGGCCAGCTACACGCCCGAACCGGCACCCGCCGTCGAAGGCGCTGCTGCTTTAGAGGACACCGGTCCGTGGATCGACACTTGGCTCGCCGCCGGTAAAAAGAACTACGCCAACTGCATCGCCTGTCACCAGCCGACCGGCACCGGCGCTCCTGGTCAATTCCCGCCGTTGGTGGGCGTCGATTACGTCACGGGTGGTACTGAACGTCTTGCTGCGATCCTCCTGCATGGAATCAATGGTCCATTGACCGTGAATGGCGCGAGTTACAATCAGCAGATGCCGGCTTGGGCTATGCTTGGCGACGAGAAGATTGCCCAGATTTTGACCTACGTTCGTTCGGAGTTTGGCGCGTTGCCTCAAGAAGAAGCCGTCGTCACTACAGCGATGATGAAAGCGGCTCGGGAAAAATTCAGCGATCAAAGTGGTTTCTGGTCCGAAGCGGGCTTAAAACAGCTTTCGCCGGAAGCACACTTGCCCGGTCAGGATGTCGACTTGCTGACCGGTAAGCCGCTCGGTGGTGCTGGCGGTGGTGATGCTGCTGCCCCTGCTGAAGAGAAGTAATGTATCAAAAATGACCGGGAATTACGGCGATTCGTTTCGCGGTAGTCCTGATCAATGCTACCAGTTGAACCTATCCCCTGAAGACGACGGGCCGCCGTCGACGCAACATTTTTTTCCATGAGTACACCCGCTGACGCTGACTCCCACGCTGATCACGGTCACGATGATCACCACGACGATCATCATGATCCGGGGTTTTGGAGGAAATACATTTTCTCCACCGATCACAAGATGATCGGTATCCAGTACGGTCTGACCGCGCTGATTTTTCTGGCAGTTGGCTTCTTCCTGATGATGGTGATGCGCTGGAGCATCGCTTATCCGGATCGTCCTGTTCCCTTGCTGAGCGGCTTCATGGCCTTCGGTCACTGGATCGAGATTCCCTGGTTTCAGGCCTGGCTGGACAGCGAAGGTAAAGTCACTGGCGAACTCTACAATATGTTCGGTGCGATGCACGGCACCATCATGGTGTTCCTCGGCATTGTGCCGCTGGCGTTCGGTGCTTTCGGTAATTACGTCACGCCTCTGCAGATCGGTGCGCCGGACATGGCGTTTCCGCGTCTGAACATGGCCAGTTACTGGTGTTACTTCGTTGGTGGGGTGATCATGCTGCTCAGCTTTTTCCTGCCGTCAGGTGCCGCAAAGGTCGGTTGGACCAACTATTCGCCGCTGGCGACGACCACGGATTTGAGTTTTAAGAACTTGTTCTTTACCGGCCAGACGCAATGGCTGGTGGCAATGGTATTCCTGATCTCGTCGTCTCTACTCGGTGCGGTCAACTTTATCACTACGATCATCAATCTTCGCGCCAAGGGACTGACCTGGATGCGTCTGCCTTTCTTCGTATGGGCGATGTTGGTCACCGGCTTCCTGCTACTGCTCGCATTCCCGCCGCTCGAAGTCGCGGCGATCATGCAGCTCATGGACCGCCTGGTTGGCACCTCGTTCTTTGTTCCGACTGGCCTGTTTGTGAATGGTGAAGCGTTCGCCACTGCCGGTGGTGGTAGCCCGCTGCTCTACCAGCATCTATTCTGGTTCCTCGGTCATCCAGAGGTTTACGTTCTCATTCTGCCGGCCATCGCCATTGTTGGGGAAATCATTCCCAACAACACCCGCAAACCGATGTGGGGTTACAAAACGATGGTCTACGCCGTCATGGTGCTCGGTTTCCTGAGTTTCATCGTATGGGCTCATCACATGTACATCACCGGGATGGGCACAGCGGTCAGTACCTTCTTCCAGACGGTGACGGTGCTGATTTCAGTGCCGTCGGTGATCCTGATTACCTCGCTGCTGATTTCAATGTGGGGTGGCTCGATCCGTTTCACCGTGCCGATGCTTTTCGCCACCGCCTTCATTCCGATGTTCGGTTTCGGCGGGCTGACCGGTTTACCGCTGGCGTTTACGCTCCCCGATTTACACCTGCATGACACCTACTACGTCATCGGTCACTTCCATTACGTGGTCGCACCGGGAACGATCTTTGCGCTGTTTGCCGGCATCTACTACTGGTTCCCTAAGCACACGGGTCGCTTCATGAGCACCCCGCTTGGGCACTTGCACTTCTGGCCTTCGTTGATCTGCATGAACGGCATCTTTTTGCCGATGATGATTCAAGGTATGGCCGGCTTTCACCGCCGCGCCTTCGATGGCGGGGTTGCTTACGAGCAAATTGCCAGTCAGATTTTTGCTCCCGCCAATGGCTGGATCGCGAAGATTTTTGAGTTCTGTCACTTCATCAAGCCAGGCGCTCCGGTGGAAATGATCGACCTGAACTTCGTCATGTCGACTTCCGCATGGATCATGGCCGTTGCTCAGGTGCCGTTCATCATTAATGTGTTTTGGAGCATCAGAAATGGCCGCAAGACCAATTCGGATAATCCATGGCAGGCGACGACGCTGGAGTGGGCGTGCCCGACTCCGCCACCGCACGGCAACTTCATCACCGAACCCGTCGCCTACCGTGGCCCATACGAATACAGCGTGCCGGGTGCCGATAGGGACTTTTCGCCGCAATTTGAACCCGACCCGGATACGGCGAACAAACCGGCCAAAGATCCGGCTCCGGCCACTGCGTCTACCGAGCAAGCAAAAGGCGATAGTTAGTCCGTTTTTTACACTTCTATCCTTCTACTGCTTTCGTTTCCAATTCTAGTATCGATTCATCCATGGAAATTCCCTTTGAAGTTACCGCCCGCCGCGACACCGGGCTCTGGAATGCCAAGATCGGCATCTGGCTGTTCCTCGCTTCCGAAGTCATGCTCTTCGGCGGCCTGTTCTCCGG
>JBBKXR010000299.1:0-9203 GCA_037969585.1 Verrucomicrobiales bacterium | reverse complement strand
CAACAGCTACGGCTTCACCATGTGGATGGCCGGCGGTGGAATCAAAGGCGGCCATCCACATGGTGAAGCCGTAGCTGTTGTGATCGCGACCGGTGCCTTTGGCATATTCAGCGGTGGGCTGGCGTCCGAATTCGCCGCCCCAGACGACGAGGGTTTCGTCGAGCAGGCCACGCCGTTTCAGGTCTTTCAACAGACCGGCAATGGGCTTATCGGTGGCG
This sequence comes from Verrucomicrobiales bacterium, assembly GCA_037969585.1. Taxonomy (GTDB): domain Bacteria; phylum Verrucomicrobiota; class Verrucomicrobiia; order Verrucomicrobiales; family DEV007; genus JBBKXR01. The sequence goes on along the minus strand of JBBKXR010000299.1, from coordinate 8,985 downwards.
CCGGCGTGATGGTTGTGATTGGTCTCCAGATCGCCGTGGGCGTCCCAGTTTTCATCGTTGTGAGCGCCGCCGGAGTAGATCTGGATGAAGCGCACGCCGCGTTCGACCAGGCGACGGGCGAGCAGACACTTGCGACCGAAGTCTTCGGTTTTTTGCTCGCCGATACCGTAGAGTGATTGGGTGTTTTGATCTTCGCTGTCGAGATCGATGGCTTCCGGTGCGGTCGCCTGCATTTTGTAGGCGAGCTCGTAACTGGCGATGCGAGCGGCGAGGTTGGTGTTGTCGTAGCGCGCTTCGCGGTGGCCTTGGTTAAGATGATTGAGTGAATCGATCAGCGTCCGTTGTTCGCCGGAGCTCATGCCGTCGACGTGCTTTAGGTTGAGAATTGGGTTGCCCTGTGAACGGAATACGGTGCCTTGGTAGGTGGCGGGCATGAACCCGGAGGTCCAGTTTTTAGCGCCGGAAATCGGGCCGCCGCTCTTGTCGAGCATGACCACGTAGCCGGGAAGATTTTCGTTTACCGAGCCGAGACCGTAGTTTACCCACGAGCCGAGCGATGGCTTGCCGCTGATCAGCGAGCCGCTGTTCATGTTGAGCAAAGCCGAGCCGTGAATCGGCGAGTCGGCAGTCATGCTGTGCAGGAAAGCGATGTCATCGACGCAGGTGCCGAGGTGCGGAAACAGGTCGGAGACGTATTTGCCGCACTGGCCATACTGTTTGAAGTTCCACTTCGGCTCGACGATGCGGCCTTCGTTCTTTTTGCCGCCGCGACCGAAGGTTTTGACCTCGATGGTCTTGCCGTCCATGCCGTACATCGTCGGTTTGTAATCGAAGGTATCGATGTGGCTAGGGCCACCGTACATGAACAAAAAGATGACGTTTTTAGCCTTGCCGGGCAGCATAGGCGCTTTCGGCGCGAGCGGATTGGCGAAGGTATCTTCAGGCTTAGTGGCGGCGTTGGCTTTTTCGAAAAATCCCTCGCCGGACAGCAGGCCGGTCAGGGCGAGGGCAGGGAAGCCGCCCGCCACGGTGCTGAGCATTTCCCGGCGGTTGATGTTGCCGCAGAAGTTTTTTGGTTTGAGGTTCATGTTGGGGCGGGGAGGTAGCGGGAGTTCTAAGTATTAAATGACTAAGTTTTAAGTATCTGAGGCGGAGCTATAGAACTTATCGTTAATCTAAATACAGGAATTCGTTGAGGTTGAGGACGACCAGGGCGAGGCGGTCGAGGGCTTGTTCGTCGTTGAGTCCGTGTTCGCTTTTCAGGGTGGTGAGAAGCGTTTCGCAGTGGGCGATTTCGCTTTCGTTGGCGGGACGTTGCAGAGCGAGTTCGAGGGCGGTGGAAATCTGATCGCGCGGGGATTTGGCGGAGCCGGAGCGGAGCCGGTCGGCAAACAGGTCGGCCTGGCGATTGGTGAACTCACTGTTGAGCATGGCCAGTGCCTGGGTGGGGACAGTAGTCGCAAAACGAACGGCACAGGGGGAGTCGGTCTGTGCCTGATCGAAGTCGGCCAGCATCGGGTGCCCCAGGCTGCGTTTGACGTGAACATAGATTGAGCGGCGGAAATGTTCAGCCGAGTCCTGAGTTACAGGCCAGCCTTTGCCGGGCCGCGATGCCGTGGCGAGCACTTCGGCGGGCAGGGGTGGGTAAACCCAGGGGCCGCCGGTTTTCAGGTTGAGTTTGCCGGACAGGGCGAGTACCGAGTCGCGGACTTCTTCGGCGGTGAGGCGACGCATGTCGAAGCGCCAGTGCTTCAAGTTTTGCGGATCGGCGGCGAGGTTGGCGGTGTTGGGGGCAGAGGACAAGCGGTAGGTACGACTGGTCAGGATGAGGCGGTGCAGCGACTTGAGACTCCATCCTTCGCGGACCAGCTCAGCGGCGAGAAAATCGAGTAGCTCGGGGTGGGTGGGGAGATCGCCGAGTTTGCCGAAGTCGCTGCTGCTGGCGACGATGCCGCGACCGAAGTGATGCTGCCAGACGCGGTTGGCGATGACTCGGGCGGTAAGCGGATTTTTCGGATCGACCATCCATTGGGCGAGCGCGAGTCGACGGCCGCTGGATTTGGCATCGCGCCATTCGACCGGGGTGGCGTCGGCGGGAGATGGATCGTTGGTATGCATGCCGCTGATTACTGCGGGAAACGCGGCGGTGACAGCGTCGCCGGGAGCATGCGCGGATCCGCGCTGGTGAACATGCAGGGGATCGGGTGTCGAGCCACCTTCGGTGACGACGTTGAGCGGGGTGCCGGGAACTTCTTTGCGAATCTGAGCGATGAGATTTTTCTGTTCGTTCCACTGCTCGACGACGTCGCGACCGAAGTGTTTCTGGAGGTCGTTCTTCAGTTTGCCGCCGCCGCGACGCAGAGCCTCAGGCAGGTTGTCGGCACTCAGCGCACCACTGCGCAGGGCGAGGTCGATGAATTGGCCGCCGCCGTGGTTACGGCAGTGAACGGCGATGACATTTTTGCCGGTCTGCAGCGCATCGACGGCGTTCCGATCGAGTTCGATGCTCTGGTAATCGGTGACGAAGCCTTTGGCGCTGAAAATTTGGATGCCGTTGAGAAAAATCTCAACGTCCTCGTCGTGGTAAATGTCCAAGACCAATGTCTCGGGAAGTATTTTCAAACCGAAGTCCGTGCGCATCCAGATGTTGTCACTTTTCCATTCGGTAGTGACGTTCGAATTGGGCGTGCCGTGCTTGCCGAAGCCTGCCTGGGCGCGGTTCCAACTTTTAACTTTTTCGCCGACTTCCTTCCAGCCAGCGGCGGGTTGGTCGGTGGTGTAAAACCAGGTCGCCGGGGTGCCGCGTGCGTCGTCGACGAAGGTGCGAATCTGTGCAGCGGTGGCGCCTTGCTTTTCCAGAGTGAGTTTTCCGTCGGCTTTCAACTGGTCCTTTATCTCGGTCTCGAGCGAGACGAGTTTTTTCTGTTCGATAGAGAGCCGTTGTTGGCGGGCCTTTTCAAAGGCCGCCAGCTCGACGGGATCGGCCCAGGGACGGATCGTGCCTTCTGTTTTATAAGGCGTCGTGCCGTGGAAGAACGCCATGAACGAGTAGTAATCCTTTTGCGACAGCGGATCGATTTTGTGATCGTGACAGCGGGCGCAGCCGAGCGTGGTAGCGAGGAAGGCTTCGGTGGTGACCAGCACATTGTCGGCGAGCACGTCGTAGACATGTTGCTTGCGGTCGGCGGGCTCGTCATCCCACTGCATGAGACGATGGTAGCCGGTGGCGGTCAGCGAGGCTTGGGTCGGTTCGGCGATTTCGTCGCCGGCGATCTGTTCGACAACGAACTGGTCGTAGGGTTTGTCAGAGTTAAAGGCGTTGATGACGTAGTCGCGATAGCGCCAAATCTCGGGCTTGGAATCGTCGCGTTCGAAGCCGTTCGACTCGGCATAGCGAACCACGTCGAGCCAATGTCGAGCCCACTTTTCGCCATACTGCGGGCGGCTGAGCAGATCGTCGATCAGCGTCTGCCAGGCCTTGTCGGGATCGGCGGCAAAGGCGGTCTCGAAGGCGCTGACCTCAGCTGGCGTCGGTGGCAGGCCGATCAAGTCGTAGTTGAGGCGTCGAATGAGGGTGCGCGGGCTGGCAAGTGAGTTGGGCTTCAGTCCGGCTTCATCGAGTTGGGAAAACACGAAGGCATCGATGGGATTGTCGTTCCACTCGGCAGCGGCGACGTTGGGCGCCTCGACAGCGGTAACGGGGACGTAGGACCACCATGCGCGGTCTTCTTCGGAAAGGGTGAAGCCGCGATGCTTGGCTTCACTGGGATCGCCGGCGATTTCCAGAGCGGGATGGTAAGGGACTCCCTTTTCGATCCATTCGCGAAGCAGGGAAATTTCGTCGGCTGCCAGTTTTGCCTTAGGCGGCATTTGGTGTTCGGCGTCCTTGTAACTGATCATCTCGAGCAGCAGGGATGCGGAGGGATTTTCCAAATCGACCGCCTGACCTAGTTCGCCGCCACGCAGGAGGCCGGCGCGACTGGTGAGGCGGAACTCGGCTTTCAACTTTTCGCCGCCGCCGTGGCACTTGAAGCAATTCGCCTCGAGTAGCGGGTGAATCTTCTCGGCGTAGAATTTTGCGTCAGCAGGATCCTGCGCGTGGGCGCTCGAACAGATCGCGACACTGGTAATCGCTAGATATTGAAAAAGTCTACGACGCATGGCAGGGGCATGGGCTCGAACTCGAAAGATTGAAGTGTTCGGCATGTTGCCAAAGAAGTCTTGTATCGGATTGGTTAATTTTATGACAGATGCGACATTAGTTGCATAGATCGGATGGCGCGATCGTGGACTCGGCGCCACTCAGCGATAACTTTTGCGATACTGTAGGGGAGTGATGGCCATGTGCTTACGAAACTGGCGGGTGAACGTACTCTGGTCGTAAAAACCCGACTGAGTAGCGATTTCGATGATCGGTTTGCGAGTGCGGCGTAGAGTATCGCAGGCGGAAAAGACGCGCATTTTCATGATGAATTGCTGCGGTGTGGTTTTGAGATGGTGTTTGAATTTTCGCTCAAATTGACGGACGGACAGGCCGGCCAACGCGGCGAGGGCGAGTATTGAAAGATCCTCGGTGAAGTGCCGACTTATATGTTCGAGCGCCGGTGCGATATCCATATCGGGAGGCAGCAGTTTGCGGTGAGTCTGGTAGTTCTGAATTGTACCCATGACGCCGATGACCTTTTGTTGCCGGTCAAAGATCGGCAGTTTGTTGGTCAGGAACCAGGCGGGGATGCCCTGCTGGTTAGGGAAAATTTCGACGATTTCGAGGAGTGGTTGGCCACTATCGAGAACGCGGAGATCATCCTGTCGGAATTTTTCCGCAAGGCTGCGCGGTAGCAGGTCGAAATCGGTAAGGCCGAAGAACTCCTGATCTCGTTCACGATCGAAACCGTACTGTAGCAGCAGGGCGTCGTTGGCGGCGAGCAGACGACCGTCGCGGTCTTTGGCGAAGAACAGCAGGTCCGACAAATGGTCGAACAATCGGGAAAAATCTCGATTGGGATGGATCGATTCGAGAAAGTCTCGGCGCCATTGTTTTATGCTGCCCACGCTATCACTGAAGCGCGTGAATGGGGCGTTTGCCACGTCAGTTTTCCGACACTGATTTTGTGATGAAAGAAATGCGGATCGGTCGGCGTATCAGTGGAAAAGCCTGCCTTATCGTTTAAAGTTAACTGTTATGAAAGATCCGGTCGAAGAATCCTACCCAGACAACCCCTATCAACGGCCGCGCCGAGCGAGAGCCGGCGTGATCGTGCTTTCTCTGCTGCTGCTGCTCGCCCTGAGCGCATGCGGCGCCATCGGATACTTCTGGAGTCTCGATAAGGGCAAGCTACTCACCCAGGAAAATCAGCTGCGCAATTTGCAATCGGACCTGATCGCATTGGAGGCTTCGAATGCTGATCTCGGCGGTCAGCTTGTCGATCAGCGTTCCGAAAATGAGCGGCTGCGTAACGAGTGGGATACTCAGGTGGCTCAGCTGAAGAAAGAGCATCGCGACCAGATGGAGAGCACCTACGCGCAGATGGACAACATCATTCACGACAGTCGCAAGACTTTGGAATACATCGCCGGGGTCGAACGCAAACTGAAGGCCGGGCAGACGATCAGTAAGGAGGAGGCTCGCCAGTTGGCAGCGATCGGCACTGGGCTGACGTTTTTGCACAAGCAGTACGAAAAGCCGATCGAAGAGTTCCGTGAACTGGAGAAATTTCTCGCCGATCAGTTAAACGTCGCAGCGGTGGTGCCACCGGCTGAGCGAGGGAAATTTTTCAAGCGTATGTTCAGCCAGGACTATCGCGAGCACGAGCAGGAATACTTTCGCGATCAGGGCAAGCGCGATGCTTTCGAGCGTTCACGCACCAAAGTCACCGAGGCTTACGGACGTGCGCAGGCTCAGATGAAGCAATTGTCGGTGCAGTCGACCGAGTATCTCGACCAGTTGCAGGCGATCGTCGATTCGAATAATAACAACGCTGCCGACATCGAAGACTTCTTCGACCAGTCGCGTGAGATTTTGCAGATCCACGATCGGATCATGAATCTCGAGCCCGATCTACCGGCGCAGATTCAGCCGTAGCTTGGTTCGGGTGGGCAGCGCGCTTCCTCGGTTGAGGCTGGTTGCGATTATAGGGCTGACGCTTTATTTAACCCGGCGGGTTACCTGCCATCGCTTTGATGGGGACAGGCTTCGAGAGGCTGACTAGTGGGGGCCACATCGCTCGCGTCGAGCGGCAAGCAGAGCGCTTGCCCTACAAGTTACCGTTACAGCGCGACCGCGTTTCGACGCAGCTTCTGTGTTACCCACCAGCACCAGAACGGCACGTTGAGGTAGAAGATTAGCAGCAACAGTTCGTTGTTGTAGAAGTGCAGATTCATCACCGCGAGGATGCCGCGGTGCAGGGCGATCAGGGCGATGCCGGTCCAGAATGCCCAGGTGCGATTCTTCAAAGCGACGATCGCGAACGCTTCCAGAAAGAAGGAACCGCCAAAGGCGACACGGGCGAGCATCGGATTTTCGACGACCCATTCGGCGGCGCGTGCGGTGTGCAGTAACGCGGGGTCTTCGAGGAGCTTGTAGTATTCCTGTCGCTGGCTTTTGACCAGATCGAAGGAGATGTAAGGCGCGTTCCACACCCACATGCCTTTTGAGTTCAGAAATTTACTGAGCGCGGCGACCATGTAGGTGCCGGCGATGATGCCCTGGCTGAAGTAGACGTAGTAGCTGGCTGCGCTCAGCTCAGGTTTGGCGGCGATTTGCTGAGGATGACGACGCTGACGCCACCACCACCAGACGGCGACTGCGAACTGGGTGAGAATGACCACCGACACGATCTGGTGCGAGTGATTGATGTGGCCTTGCGAGTTGGCCAGCGTGCGTGGCAGAATATTGACTAATGAAAGTAAGCCGAGCGCGATAGGCATGCCTTTTCCAAACAGGTAAAGGATCAGTGCTGGCACGGCTAGGCCGGAGAATAACGGGCGTACCCATGATTCGTGCAACCAGGTGAGATCGAACACCATCGCCAGTCCGACTGGATGCGTTTGCACGGCGTGGACGTAGGGGTGAAAATCCCAGATCGCCCAAAACATCATGGGCGCAAATAGCACCCGCATCCACAGCCATTCAATCTGGCCGACCGGCACGGGGACAAATCCCCTAGCGAACCATTTCGCGGTGCGCTTTTTTATCGCGGCTGTGTTCATGGCTTGGATTCCTCCTCGGGCTCCAGGTTGGCCACGGTCACTGGCGTCTCGTGCAGTTCGCCGTCGTCGTCCATATGAATGGCGACTTCGACCAGTTGCAGCGGCGGTTTCAGGTGGCGTTTTTCACTGCGACCATGCGAGAGCTTGATGACGTAGCGAAGCACGATCTCACCGGCCTCGGCTCGGATCTCGGCGTCGCTGAGCTGTTCCTTGCCATCGGAATTTTCGAGGCGCTCTTCGATTTTCCCTCGCTCAGCGCGGTGCTTTTTGGTCAGCCGGGCTGGCGTTTGTCCGCTGTGCCAGAGGATCGGGATCGGTTCGCCAGCGCCATCGGCAACGTAGTAGTAGCGCAAGGGTTCGCTGCTCGGATTCGAGTACATCGAAAACGGCGAGAACGGATAGAACTCACCGATGATTTTCGAAAACAGCACGAATACCAGCACGATAGAAATCGGATGGCGGCGGAGCTTGTGAAACCAGCCCCAGCGACGTGTTGTGCTTCGCTTTTTCTCGGGCTCCATGCTTGTTAATCTGCGGTCTCACGAAGCGCCGATACATTGCCCAGCCAGGTGCAAGCTGCGCAGGCGACGAGTGCGAAGAGCAGCATCGTTTCCGACGAGTGGCGCAGGTGATCCAGCGCGTTCGTGCCCCGCATCGACTCGACTACAAAAGCGATCAGTGCGATGCCGAGCGTGCCGAAATAGACGGAGCCGAACAGCAGGCGGCCCTTGGGCTGCTCATTGGTAAAAGTCATCGCGGCAGGGACGGTCGACGCGGCAACCATGACGCCGAGAATGATCGACGGCAGATGGCCGAATACCATGCCCAGACCGAAGGCCATCAGTGCGATGACCATGCCGCCACCGACCGCGGAGCCTTCTATTTTTTCCGCTTTCTTCAAGGCGTAGCGAGCGGACTTGTCCATCATCACCAGAAAGCTGCCGATACCCGGGGCGAGCCATACCCAGAAAACGAAGCCGAGGTAGGCGAACACGAAAACGGCAGAGGCAAATGGCGAGACGGCTCGCAATGCCTTGCTGCCGAACTGGAATGCCAGATAGAGGCCGATGATGATCAGCCATCGGTTTCCTGAGGTGAAACGCTGCATCCAGAAACAGTAGCGAAGGTAGATGCGGTAGAATACCGAGCGCGCCTTGAACGATTCGAGCAAGCCTTCGCGGGCGGCATCGAACTCCGGGTCGAGGCGCAGCGCTTCACGGAAATGACCTTCGGCTTTTTCAGTTTGCCGTGCCTGCATTGCTGACCAGCCCGCGTTGAAGTGGGCGTAGGGATCTTCAGGATCACTTGCCAGCAGTTTATCGACGGCGACTTCGCTCTCCCATTGCTTGCCTTGCAGGCGCAGCAGCGAGGCTAGCATGTTTGCTGCGAAATCGTTGTTCGGATCCAGTTCGAGCGCAGCACGCGCGGACTTCTCGGCATCCGACCAACGTTCTAACGTACTGTAGGCGTCTGCTTTAACGGCGTAGTTGAATGCGCGGTCGGGGTCGATGGTGATGGCGCGGTCGGCAGCCTCGAGCGCATCTTTGCCGCGCTTGAGCTTGGAGAGGATCAGTCCACGAATCGCATGATGATAACTGTGATCAGGAGCGCGTGAGATTGCGTCGTCGATGCAGGCCAGTGCATCGCGGCTGCGGCCTTCCATCGAGAAGAGGCACAATGCCAACTCGGAGTAATTTTCGTCGCTGTCTGGATCGACCGCGATAGCCTCTTTGAAATAGGCTTCAGCCTCTTCGTGGCGCCCCTGCTCGCGCAAAA
>JBBKXR010000298.1:0-69491 GCA_037969585.1 Verrucomicrobiales bacterium | reverse complement strand
ATTCGCCCCAGGCAGCGTCAGTATCGATGGCGCGGTGAATACGGGTGACGACGCCGTTTTCGGAGGTGATCTTTTCTGCGTCGTCGGCCGGATGTTCGGTGCGATCTTTATAGCGCTCCGCCCATCCGGTATCGACCGAAACCGTGATGTCGTGCTCGCTCGCGGCAATCCCGGCGATGAGATTTGCCGAGTAGAGCGTGTCGGAGTAGCAACAGAGAAATGGCTCGTCCATCAAGTCTTCGGCATACATCAGGGAGGCGAGGATGTTGTTGTTCGGCCAGTCGTCGTTGTGCCGATAGGTGAACTCCGGATAGTTCTCGCGAACCACATCGATCAGGTAACCACCGATGAAGCAAATGTCATCGATGCCGTTGGCGGCGATGGCTTCGAGATTCCAGTCGAGGATTCGCTTGTCCTGAACCCTGGCGAAGCACTTGGGTTCGTTTTCTGTGGTTGGCATCAGCCGACTGCCGCGGCCTGCGCCTATGATAATAGCTCTCATGTTGTTGATATAATATTTTCTCCGTCGCGCCGATTCCACAGGAAGGCGCTGATGATTGCCGCGCCGAACGCGCAGGCGGCCCAAAATTGCAGGCCGGTTTGCCAGCTGTGAGTATCGACGATACGTCCGGTGACCGAGTCACCCGCGAAAGCTCCCATGTAGCCCATAAAATTGACGAAGCCAACCGCTGCGGCGGCGGCACCTCCGCGCGCTAGATCCATCGGAGCGGTTCCGACCAGCAGTACTTGCGGTCCGTAAATGCAAAAGCCAATCATCACTAGAAGAACGACCGGAAGCACGACGCTGCCTCCGGCGACGACGACTTTTGAATAGATCAATGTCAGGACGCCGAGCGCGAGCAACAGCACGACGATCGCCGGCGCGGCCCGGCCACCGAAGCAGCGGTCAGTCACCCATCCGGAAAGAAAGGCGCCGGCGATTCCGCCGACGGGGAGCACGGCGTATTTGAGCGCAGACCCTCCGATCGAACCTCCCTGAACTTCAATCAAATGCGCGAGCCCCCAGTCGAGGAAACCGTAGCGACAGGCGTTGAGCAAGCCGAGCGACACGGCCAGAAACCAAAGCCAGGGATTGCTGACGGTCAGCCATATGTTTTGCGAGACACTCTTGCCGTTGCCCACCTTTTTAGGCGAAGGTTCGGCCTCTGAATCCAGCCTCGCAGATTGATCATCGGGCATTTCCTTGAGGAAAATCAGCATGTGGATACAGCACAAAGCGAAAACTCCAGCCGGCACGTAAAACGCTCCCCGCCAGCCGAGCCACTGTACCGAGAATCCGGCGATAACATAAGTCAGGGCGGCGGTAACCTGATAGCCAGTGCCGATGACGCCGACGGCTCGTCCGCGTTTTTCCACCGGAAACCAGTTGGCGGCAACACGCATGGTTGGCGTCCAACCGAGCGCCTGAAAGTATCCATTGCAGGCCCAGACAAAAATTAGGAAATACAAGGCTGCGCCCATGCCGAACAGCACGTTCAGCACGGCTGAACCCAGCATGCCGATGGCGAGCAGTTTGCGCGCCGATATTTTCTCAGCGAGCTGGCCGTTGATCAATTGGCCAATGCCGTAGGCCAACTTGAGGGCACCGAGGACCAGGCCGATTTGGGTATAAGTGAAACCGAATTCATCTTCGATCCCGGGAATCGCCGCGGAGATATTTGTCCGGCAAAAATAGAACGAACCGTAGGTCAGCCACAGCACCCAGAGCACGCCGCACTCGGATCGATCGAATTTCGATCGTGGTTCGGTATGAGTGTTTGTCGATGCCATGGAGAGGTAGGCGCTGATCCAAGCAGAAGTGGTGCTCGGGTGCAACCATCGTCCGGCCTACGGCATTGCGGCTTGCGCGGCTACCAGAGCGTGTATCCGCCGTCGATGACCAGTGCGGCGCCGGTCATGTAGCGTGAGGCATCGCTGGCCAGATAAACGGCCAGTGGTCCGAGGTCCTCAGGCTGACCGAAGGCACCCATCGGGATTTGCTTTTCGAAGTCGGCGATGACCTCAGGGTTTTCTTTTGCCCAGCGCTGATTCGGTTCGGTAAAAAATCCACCGGGACAAATCGCGTTCACGGTTACCCCGTGCGGCGCCCAGTCGGCGGCGGTCGCCCGGGTAAACTGCAGTACGGCGGCCTTCGAGGTTTCGTAACTGCGGCCGCCGATGCCGCGATTGGCGATCATCGCCGAGATCGATGCGACATTGATCACTCGACCGCCCTCGCCTCGTTTGATCATCGCGCCGCCGATCAGCTTGGTGCACAGGAACGTGCTGGTGACGTTGAGATCGATGATCTTTTGCCAATCTTCGAGCGATTGCTCTTCGACGGGAACATTGACGAGTCGGCCGCCGACGTTGTTGATCAAAATATCGATCGGCCCGTGCTGGTCGAGCGCCTGATGGCAGGCAGCTTCGCATTGTTGGGGGTCGCCGATGTCAGCTTGCAGGGTCACCGCCTCGCGCCCGAATTCCCGATACGCTTCGGCAGTGGCTTCGAGGCTGTCCAGATCGCGTCCGACGAGAATGCCATCCGCTCCCGCTTCGGCAATGGCCAAGGCCATTTCGCGACCTAGCCCGCGGCTACCGCCGGTGATGAACAGGCGTTTGCCGGCGAGTGAAAAACGATCGAACAGACTCATGGAAGGAACTTTTAAAGAATTCTCCAGCGATTCCAACCTCAAGTGCGCCGTATGCGCGTTCTTTACTACCGAGGGTGATGTTTCTATCTTTGGATGATGAAGCGGCGCGGTTGCGGTAGCATTTTTCCACTTTGGCTTATCGGCGGATTCACCTTCGTCGACGCGGCAGCGCACGCCCTCGACTACGAGCGTGATATCATGCCGATCTTCGAGAAGAAATGCTTCGATTGCCACAGCGCCGACGCGGAGAAAGTCAAAGGTGGGCTGCGCCTCGACGACCCTGAACATTTCCGCGGCCGCTTTGCCAAAAACGATGTCGTGGTTCCCGGCAATTGGGATGCCAGTTATTTGTTCGTCACCGTGACGCGTCCCCACGACGCCAAAGAGGCGATGCCGCCGGAAGGGAAGGGCAAACCGCTAACGCCGGACGAAGTGATGAAGGTCGCCAACTGGATTCACGAAGGTGCCAGCGTAAACCGGGAGAAAGGTGAGCAGGGGCCCGATGATTACAAGCCGGAGGATTTTATCAAGTTCAAGGACGGCGTCATGGTCACCGATAGTTTCGGTAGCGATCCGGATACCGCAGCGCATCCCGAGGCGATGTCGGTGGAGAAGCTCAAGCCGCAGCAGTGGACTAACAAGGAAGGCGTCGTGATTACGGCAACGTTTCTCGGGCTGGAAGGCGACAAGGTTTTGCTCGAACTGAAGGACGGTCGGAAGGTTCCGTATCCGCTGGCGAGTTTGTCCGATGAAAGCCAGGCTGAGGCGCGTCGGCTGGGCGCTATGGTGAAGTGAAAATGGCAGGCGTTCATCTACGGTTCTCGATCGCCATCATGCTTGGGTGCGTGGGGCTGCTCACGTTTTCGTCGGCGGCTGAGGGTGAGCGGAAGTCCGCCGAAGATCTCGACTGGTGGTCGCTGAGGCCGATCGAACTGCCGACACTTCCTCCGGCCGACGACTGGTGCCGAAACGAGATAGATCGATTTGTGCTGGCGAAGCTCAAGGAGCAAAAAATCAGCCCGTCGTCTGCGGCGTCGCCGCGTGTGTTGATTCGACGACTCAGTTACGACCTGACCGGACTGCCGCCGACGCAGGACGAGATCAGCATTTTTCTCGCGGCTTCAGAGATCGATGCCGACGATGCCTATGTTGGACTCGTTGATCGCCTACTGGCCTCGCCACAATACGGTGAACATTGGGCGCGGCACTGGCTCGACGTCGCCCGCTACGGAGAGACACACGGCTACGACAAGGACAAGGCGCGCTTCAACGCCTGGCCGTACCGCGACTATGTGATTCGCAGTCTGAACGAGGACAAGCCCTACGCTCGCTTCGTGCGCGAACAGGTCGCCGGTGACGCAATCTGGCCAGGTGAGCCGGATGGCATCGTCGCGCTCGGGTTTGTCGCGGCGGGTCCTTGGGACTTCATTGCCCATACCGAAGTCGGCGAAGCCAAAGTCGACGGACGCATCGCTAAGCACATGGACCGCGATGACATGGTCAGCGCGGTATTCAACACCTTCATGAGCACCACGGTGCAGTGCGCGCAGTGTCACGATCACAAGGGCGATCCGATCAGCATGGTCGACTACTACCGGCTGCACACGCTGTTTGCAGCCGTTGACCGCTTCGATCGAGTTTACGATCTCGACCCGAAGATCGAGACCGAGCGACTGACTTTGGAGAAATCGATCGGATCGATAAGTGCCGGATTGAAACAGATCGAAACTGAATTGGCGGCAGCGGGTGGTGAAAAGCTCAAGGCCCTGCGCGAGCAGGTGGCGGAACTGAAGTCGAGGTCCGAGGAACAACTGAAGACGGTTCCGGAGCATGGTTATCACAGCGCCATCAGTCCGAGGGCAGACGATATAAAGTGGGTGCAGATTGACTTTGGTAAATCGCAGGCGCTCGGCGAGGTCCGCTTGATCGGCGCGCACGATAACTACAACGACATCGGTGCTGGATTCGGATTTCCGCGTCGCTTTCGGGTGGAGATTTCGGACGATGAGAAATTTGTCGAAGGCATCGAAATGTTGGCTGACCACAGTGTCAGCGATTTTGCCAATCCCGGAATCGCACCGGTCGTGATCGACGCCGCGAGCCGTAAAGGGCGCTTCATTCGGATCACCGCCACCAAGCTTGCCGAGCGGCGCAAAGACTACATGCTGGCACTCGGCGAGTTGCAGATCACCGGTACGGAAGGCGAAAATATCGCGACCGCGGATGGTGTCGTCGTCAGCGCCAAGGATTCAATCGAAGCCCCGAGCCGATGGCAGCGCAACAATCTGATCGATGGCAAATTCTCGACGTCGAGCGATCCCGAAACCTTAAATTCGCTGGCGGCGAAAACCGGCGAACTGAACGCTCTCGTTGCCAAACTTGAGACGCCCGACATTCGTCAGCGGCGCGACACGGCCAGCAGCGAACTCGCTGACCAGCGGACGCAACTCGACGCCTTGCCGGAGGGTAAACGCGTTTACGCAATCGCCAGCCAATTCAAGGCTTCGGGGAAAGTTATGCCGACCGAAGGCAAGCCTCGATCGATCCATCTCCTGCATCGTGGTGACATCCGTACGCCGGGTGATGAGATGCTGCCGGGGGCTCCAGCTTTGTGGCGGGGAGTAGAGGCCGAGTTTTCGCTGCCAGCCGATCACCGCGAAGGCGAACGCCGGGCGGCGCTGGCAAATTACCTGGCCGATCCCGAAAATCCGCTGACGTGGCGAACGATCGTCAACCGCATTTGGCTGTATCACATGGGGCGGGGGATTGTTGACTCGCCGAATGACTTTGGACGGATGGGCATGGAGCCGACTCATCCACAGCTACTCGACTGGATGGCGGTCAAATTTCGCGATGATTTTGGCGGTTCGTGGAAAGCTCTGCATCGCGTAATCGTGACAAGCGCGACCTATCGGCAAGTCTCCAGCGGAGATGCTGAGAAAGCCAAAACCGATGCCGGAAATCGCTACTACTGGCGGATGAAGCGGCACCGATTGGGCGCCGAGGAACTGCGCGACTCGGTGCTGGCGGTTGCGGGCGTTCTCGACCCTTCAGTGGGCGGAGCAAGCTTTCACGACTTCGAGTTCGAGGACGATCACACCCCCAAATACTGGTACGACCGCCATGATCCCAACGATCCCAAATCACATCGGCGTTCGATTTATCGACTGATCGCGCGCAGCCAGACGCAACCGTTCCTGACCACGCTCGATTGTGCGGATCCGTCACAGATGGTCGCTAAGCGCGATGAGACGACAACCGCACTGCAGGCGCTGGCATTGATGAATAACCCGTTCATGGTGGCGATGAGCGAGCAGCTTGCCGGGCGTGTAAGCCAATCGAAAACGCCCATCGCCGAGGCATTAAGTTTGGTCACCGGACGCGAACCTCGCATCGATGAAGTCAATCTTCTGAACGGCTACGTCGATCAGCACGGACTCGAAGCCGCCTGTCGATTGATCCTCAACCTCAACGAATTCGTCTATGTCGACTGACTTGGGATCACGAAGGAATTTCATCGGCTCTCTGGCGGGCTCGTTCGGTGGCCTGGCTCTGACCGATCTGCTCGGCCGTGATGGAGCAATTTCGACGCAGCATCACGCGCCGAAGGCGAAGCGCGTCATTCAACTGTTCATGGCTGGAGCTGCCAGCCACGTCGACCTTTTCGATCACAAGCCGCAGTTAGAAAAAGAACACGGTCAGCAGTGGGATCCCGGCGAAGAGGTCGAGTTGTTCCAGAGTTCGCCAGGTGCCAGCACCAAGTCGTATTGGGAATTTGCACGTCACGGAAAATGCGGTAAACCGATCAGCGAAATCGTCTCGCCACTCGGCAAGGTCATCGATGATATCGCCTTCGTTCACAACATGGTGGGTCAGACCGGTGTGCACAGTCAGGGAACGCTGCTGCAGACCACCGGCTTCAATCGTCCCGGATTTCCCAGCGCCGGATCCTGGGTCAGCTATGGACTCGGTTCAGAAACCGAGAACCTGCCGGGCTTCGTCGTCCTGCCAGATCATCGCGGCTTCGCCTCGAATGGAGTCAAGAACTGGTCGTCGATGTTTTTGCCTGCCGAAAATCAGGGCACGGTGATTCGTCCCGGTGCGCGCACGCCGATCAACGATCTTTTCCCGCCTGCCGGAAGCGAATTTATCACCCAATCTGCGGATAATGATGCGCGGCAACTCTTGGCACAACTGAATGGCGCTCACGCCGAGCAGCGCCCCGACGATTCCCGACTCCGAGCGCGCATTCGCAGCTACGAACTGGCTGCGCAAATGCAACTCAGCGCCACCGAGGCACTCGACGTGTCAAAGGAGCCCCAGTATTTACGTGATCTCTACGGTCTGGCTCCGGAAGGCTCAGGCGTCGATGACACCAACATCAATGCCAAGGCGGAGAGCGAATTCTTCGGTCGGAAATGCATGATCGCCCGTCGTCTGCTCGAACGGGGGGTGCGTTTCGTGCAGATTTTCAGCGGCAATGACAACGGTTTTCCGCGCCGCAACTGGGATTCCCACGAGGACATCCCGCGTGACCACGGGCCACTGGCGCGCGGCATGGCGGTCGGCGCGGCGGCACTGATCGAGGATCTCAAGCAACGCGGCATGCTCGACGACACCATCATCCTGTGGACCACCGAATTCGGGCGCATGCCTTGTGCGCAGCGCGGACTGGGACGTGATCACAATCCGTTCGTGTTCACTAACTGGCTCAGCGGTGGCGGTATTCGCGGCGGAGTTACGGTGGGAGAAAGTGATCAGTGGGGCTTTCGTCCGCTCGATCGATCCAAGCCGACCGAGGTTTACGACATTCACGCCACGATTTTGCACTTGTTAGGCATCGATCACGAACAGCTGACAGTGCGCCACAATTCGATCGACCGACGCCTGACGGACGTGCATGGTCACGTCATTCGGGATCTGTTGGTTTGATGCCGTCTGACGTTTAATTCAACTATCATGCGCTTTTCACTGCTCGCTTTCATCACTCTCATGGCCACCGCAATAACATCGTCATCCCACGCCGCCGATGGACCGCTGGTGTTTGTTTCCGAATTTGTGGCAGGCGAAGACGGCGCGATTCAGGCCTACCACTTCGATTCAAAATCCGGATCGCTGACTGCCACCGAACGCAACGGCGGTATCTCCAGCCCGTTCTTTATGGCGCTGTCGCCCGATCATCAGTTCCTCTACGCCATCGATGCCGAGAAGTTCGGCGGTCCCGAGAACGGCGAGGTCGCCGCTTTCGCGATCGAAGATGACAAAGGCAAGCTGCGTTCGCTCAATCGGCAGTCGTCACGCGGCACCGCGTCCTGCTACCTCGACATCGACTCGAGCGGGAAGACCGTGCTGGTCGCCAACTACTCCAGCGGCAACGTCGCATCACTACCAGTGAAAGCCGACGGATCACTCGGCGAACCGGCGGCATTTTTCCAGCACGAAGGTGCCAGCGTCAATCCGAAGCGTCAGAAGGGGCCTAACGCGCACAGCATCATCGTCAGTCCCGACAACCAGTTCGCCTACGCCGCCGATCTCGGCATCGATCAGATTCTTTGCTACCGCCTCGAGGCCGCCGAAGGAAAGATTGCGAAAAATGCCGAGCAGCCTTCGACCGCACTCGCTCCCGGCAGTGGTCCGCGTCACTTGCGTTTCCATCCCAATGGCAAGCACCTCTACGTGATCAACGAAATGCTGAATACGGTGACGCTGTTCGATTACGCGGCCGACAGTGGCAAACTCACCGAGAAGCAAACCATCGCGACCCTTCCGGCAGACTTCGACGGCACCAGCCATACCGCCGACCTTAAGGTCACCGCCGACGGTAAATTCCTTTACGGCAGCAACCGCGGCCACGACAGCATCGCCGCCTACCGCATCGCCGACGACGGCCAGCTGAGCCTGATCGAGATCGTGCCAAGCCTCGGTAAAGGCCCGCAAAATATCGCTGTCACCGCCGATGGCAAATGGTTGCTGTGCGCCAATATGCCCGGCAACAACGTCGTCGTCTTCGCCATCGATTCCGCCAGCGGCAGCCTCAAGCCAGTCGGCACCCCCATCGAATCAAAAATGCCCGCCTGCATCATCCTAGTCGAGTAGGGTAGCTGCGAGCGTCAGCGAGTGGCCGAGCTGGACGGAAGTCTCGCGCAGAGGCGCAGTGTTTTTCAATCAACTGACCGAAAAGCTCTGTTGGACGATCCTTTGCGCCTCTGCGCGAAAACCTTCGGAGAATCTGGGGCCAACGTCCCAAATCAACGCAGCGGGACCGCCGGGACGGACGGTTTCACCTTCTCGTCTACTGGACGAAGTCACGCTTTGACATTCGTTCGCCAACCTCCGACGATTGCCACCGATGCTGAACGCTTGGGTCACGATTCTTGTTCGCGGAAAATGGCTGCTCGCGCTGTTGTGGATCGCGCTGCTCGTCGCAGGTGTTCGTATCCTCCCGGAGCTTGATTTTGGCTTCAACATCGGGCGCATGTTGCGCGGCAACGACGCGCAAGTTAGCGAAATTCGGGAGTTCTATAAGACCTTCCCGCCTGGCGACGGCCACGTCATGATCACCGCCACTGCGGACCACACGCTGACCGTCAACGATCTCAGAGCAGCTGCTGATTGGGCCGAGCATTTTAAAAAAATGCCTGAAGTCAAAGCGGTGCTGTCTGCGCGCACCTTGCTCGATCTGAAGCTCGATGGCTTCACTCTCGACGAATGGGCGCGGCTTGGCGGCACGGGAGAGGAACCGATCGAACTTGGCGATGGCGCCGGGATGGAGACCTTTAAGGGCAACTTCGTGTCTCGCGATCTCAAGTCGGTCGCGCTTTATATCATCAAGGAAGGCGGGGTGAGGACCAAACAACTGCATCGCGCTGTCGAGGCCGACCTTTCCGAACCTTGGGCGAATGCCACCGTGCGAGTGGTCGGGACTGAGTACATCCTCGATCAGATGGGCGATGTCTTGAGCGCAAATTTCTCGTCGTTGATTCTCTACGAAATCCTCGCATTGGCCATCGTCATTCCGTTCTTCATGCGCTCGCTGCGGCGCGCCTATCTGCCGATCATTACCGCCGTTTCAGCCCTGATCGGTTACTTCGTCATCTTTATTCTCGCTGACCGTTCGTTCGGTGTCATGAATCTCGCTGGCCCGGGATTGATCCTGGTGATCGGTCTCGCCGATGCCATTCACATGCAGCAAAAGTTCGACGATGCCCGTGCTCAGGGGAAGGGGGTTCACGAATCGATGTGCCTGATGTTTCAAAGTGTCGGCAAGGCCTGCATGCTGACTTCGCTGACGACGGCCTGCGGATTTTTGAGCCTGACCATCGCGCGCCACAAGGAAGTTCACGAATTCGGCATCTGGTGCGCGATCGGCGTGGCCACCGCTTACGTCGTGGTAATGACCATGCTGCCGGTGGCGCTGGCATTCTTCCCGGGCAAAGGCAAGACGCTGCCGATGCAGTCGCTGCTCAACACCCGTGCGCTGCGCAAGTGGGCCGCACCCGTAACGGTCCTGCTGGTGATCCTCGCGGCGGGCACCTTCCGCACCACCGTCGACTCATCGCTCGATCAGGAACTGCCCGAGTCCGCAGAGGTGGTTCAAAATGCCAATTGGTTTGCCGAGAATTTTCGCGGACTGGATCGTATTGAAGTCGATCTCAAAGCCAATCTTCGCGACAGCTCAGTGTTTGCGCTGGTCGAAGAAATGCAGCGCGATCTTCGCGACTTTCCCGGTATCTCCGGCTCACGTTCTTACGTCGATGCGATTCGCATGACGCTCGCCCCGGATGTGGTCGAAACCGAAGACGGGCCGATGCTCGGAATCCAGGCGCTAAGCTCCGGAGGCTCTTTCCCTCGCAATTTGCTCAATCGAGATCTCAACCGGGCCTGCATCGTATTCTATCGCACCGGTGGCTTCGGCACCGAGGGCTACGAAGGATTTCGGGATCGCATTCACGAGTATTCGAAAAGGCTGCCCGAGGGCTCAGAGCTGTCGATGAATGGTAACTTTCCAATGTTCTACGAAAGCACGACGCTGATCTCACAAACGATGGTCATCAGTCTTATCTGTTCGCTGTTGTTGATCACCCTGATTCTCATGGTTGTGCTGCGGTCGGTTAAGTTGGCGTTACTGTGTCTGGTGCCGAATGCCATTCCGCTGCTGGTCGTCGCCGGCATCAGTGGCTGGGTGGGGGCGCCGCTGCATCTCGGTATCCTCATCGTGTTCTCGGTAGGGCTCGGGTTGGCGGTCGACGATACGATTCACTTGATGGTGCGTTTCAAACAACTGCAGAAGGAAAAGCCGGACGGCGATCTGCGCGAACTGATGGACGACGCCATCGTTTCGACCGGCTTTGCGATCCTGCTCACGTCGATGGTGCTGCTCATCACCGGAGCTTGCTTTCTTACATCCAGTTTCACGACCCTGCGTTGGACCGGCGTAACCTTGGGCGTGGTCGCTGTCGCCGCGCTCTTGGCCGACCTCATGGTCCTTCCGTGGTTGGTCGAAAAATTTGACCGCACTCCAAAACGCAAGCCAGCCCTCGAATCTCTATGATCATGAAAGCTTTCGTTCACGCTATTGTGGGACTCTGCCTGATCGCATGCACCGGGCGCACCACCGCTGCCGAGATCACTTACAGCGAACACATCGCGCCGCTTTTGCAGGCCAAGTGTGTCGACTGCCATCGGGACGGTGAGAGTGCGCCATTTGCGTTGACGAGCTACGCGTCCACCAAGCGCCGCGCACGAACCATTCAGCGCGTCGTCGACGATGGCTATATGCCGCCGTGGCATGCAATCGGTGGAGATGTCACCATCGATGGTGATCGTCGGCTCAGTTCCGACGAGCTGAAAATGCTCAAGGGGTGGATTGCAGACGGAACACCAGAGGGTGATCCCAAAAAGCTGCCGGCACCGCGAGAATTTCCTGCTGGTTGGAAATTGGGCGAACCCGATCTCGTCCTCAAGATGTCGGATGCCTACGAGTTACCCGCCGAAGGGGCCGACATTTACCGCAATTTCGTCATCCCCACCGGATTGAAAGAGCAGCGCTATTTAAAAGCCATCGAGTTCCGTCCTTCGGCCCCTGAAGTGGTTCATCACGCGATCTTTTTCATCGACATCGAGGGTCGCGCTCGCGAAGTTGACGCGGTCGACGATGCCATCGGTTTTGCCGAAATGCCGGTCGGCGAGGGCAGTGGCCGCAACATCGGAGCCTGGGTGCCGGGAACTCTACCACGTCCGTTGCCGGAGGGTCTGTCGCGAACGCTCCCGCCTGAAAGCGACCTCGTCCTGCAAATTCACTTTCATCTCAGCGGCAAGGTGGAGCGCGAGCAGTCGACCATAGGTCTCTACTTCGATGACAAACCTCCGGTCAAACCCTTCACCTCGATCCAATTACCGCCGGTCTTTGGTGCGTTCTCGGGTATTGATCTCGAGCCTGGCGCCGCTGAAGTGGTGGTCTCGGATTCGTTCGTACTGCCGATCGATGTGCACGCCTTCGGAGCTCAGCCTCACTCCCATTACCGTGGAAAATCGCTGCGACTGACGGCCGATCTGCCGGACGGTAAATCAATCACCGTGCTCAATATTCCCGAGTGGGACATGAACTGGCAGGAGGAGTATCGTTTCAGTGAGCAGCTTTTTCTGCCCAAAGGAACGCGATTGAATTCGACTATCGTCTGGGACAATTCCGCCCAGTCGGCCAGCAATCCGATCGTGCCTCCGGTGCGCGTCCGCTGGGGCCTCGAGTCCTATGATGAAATGGGCAGCATCGATCTCATGGTCGTGCCGCTTGGAAAAACCAAGCAAGCCAACGCCGCCATGAAGACGCTGCGGGATGTTTACCGCGAACACCTTGTCTGGACCGCGGGGAGTCACGTGTTGTCCGACGACAAGCTGACCATCTTCGGCAAACTTCGCGATCAGGCGATTAGGAACTTCGACGCGAACGACGACGGACTGCTCGACGTCGACGAGCGTAGCTTGGCTCGGCGTGAGCTGGGTAGGCAGGTGCTGCCTTGAGAGCGTGACCGTTTGCCGCTCAACGGTCGGGACGCATGAGCGTCAAGGCAGGAGATTGGTAGCGGGCTGAAAGCCCGACAGCACAAAGCCCAGCCGTTCACGGCTGGGTAAAATCAAACCGAAAATATGCGGCCTGAAAGGTCGCCAGCGAACTCGGCATCGCCAGTTGGTGTGCGCCTGCTGCCACCCTTACAGGGTGGTGAAATCGGGCCACAGGGTTCCCGGCCCTAAAGGACCGGGCTTTGTGCTGGTGGGCTTTCAGCCCACTTTGCGCGCACCACACCTAACGCCTATTCTATTGGAGCGTTGAAGTCTTCGCTACGGGGCCTCAATCCAACACGCGGAGCTTCAGATTGCGATACCAACAGGGATCCTTGTGATCGGTCAGCAAAACGTGGCCAGTGACCTTCTCGCCGAAACCGGGATACTTTTTGAACTTGGTCAGTGCGACCTGCTCCATCACTGCCGGACTGCCGCAATCATACTCGAGTACCTTCGCTCCATTGAGCCAATGCTCGACGTGCTTGCCGCGCACCACGATGCGCGATGAGTTCCATTCACCCATCGGCTTGTTGGGTTTGTCGGCAGCAGGCTTCACCACGAGATAGAACGCAGCGTTGCTTGCGAACTCATCTTTAACCGTCGGGCTGCTGTCATCGATCATCTGATACTCATGGCCGATCGCCGCTTTGCGGGCTTGAGTGATCATGTACTTCACACCGTTGTTACCGCCCTCGGGAAGCTTCCACTGCCAGGCGAACTCAAAATTCTCGTAGCTGTCCACCGTCATGATGTCGCCCGGCTTTACGCCCTCTTGCTTATGCAGCGTGCCATCCTCGACCACCCAGCCCTCAGCGGGGAAGGAGTCATCGCCGTAGCTGCGCCAGCCTTCGATCTTTTTGCCATCAAACAACAATTTCCATCCGGCGGATTTTTCGGCGGCGGTGAGGGTGTTGGGGGCGGCCGGCTCATCGTCGGCCAGCGACGGAGAGGTGAGCCTGGCGCAGACGGCAGTGACCGCGAGGAGTGAAGAGAGTTTGGAAAAGAATGCGTTCATCGAACGAAAGCAAACCACGGAAAGCACGGAATACACGGAAATTTTCAGAGTTTGGACTCGGGCTCGTTCAGTTCTAAATATGACATATAGCTCCGTCCCGTAGGGACCGGTCTGGACAGGCGGGGGATTTATCCCCCGTTTTCCCGCCAGCTGATTGATGCGTCACGTAGTGACCGCTCTGCAAGTGCAAGTTTGGCGACAGTTTCCCCGTTAGAGCGGTCACTCCGTGACGCTGGATCTTGTAGCGGATCTAGGCCGTGGGTTAAAAGCCCACGGCCACCTAGACGGGGCGCTACGCGACAGATTAGCCTGGTTCGAATTCAGGCCGATTGGGATTGGCGGAGAAGCGAAATGGCGTTTTACTTGAGAGGTGAGTAAGCCCAGCGACACAGCGGTTGATTGTTCGGAGGTTAGGGGAAGTTTCTCCAAGCGGATGGTAGCGGCGATCATCCTGTTGGTCGGGCTCGTGCTGGTAATGTCCCTCCCGATATTCTCCCGCGTTTCAACTGGTTCTCCGCTGGCGAACGACATCAGTGAAGTACGCAATTTGGTGCTCGCGGTCCGGTCCTTTGCGTATGACAGCGACGGCCGCTATCCTGAATTATTGGAGATATTGCATCCCGATTATATTGATGATCCGTCACTATTTACCACTAACAACACCGCGTCGGGGAAAATCGAACCGTATATTTATCTCAACGGAGTTTCTGCGACTGCAGATCCCCGAACGCCTCTCATCATTTCGCCTCCGTTGCCTCCGCCACACAAAGATAGGCGTGTCGTGGGATTTGTTGGAGGTAATACGGCACTGATAAAAATGACGACGGCGCAAGTCGAAGCCGCTCGGCAAGGGAAATTGCCGCCAAAGTGATGAGTAGGTTGGAGTGTCTCGTACGACTCCGCATCGGGCCCGAACTGCAACTCTGGCGCTTGGGACGCTTCGCTTAATCCTACGGTTACCTGACTCGCTTCGCTTGGCTGCCTGCCTCGGCATGCGTTGGGGCTAGTTGGTTTCGAGGGGCCGGACTATGGGCTAGATTATCGTTCGCTTCGAGTGGCGAGCGGAGCGCTCGCCCTACAACTCGGCTACCGTGGGCTGCCGTTCGCCCATTGGGTTGCTACATTTTGATCGTCCGATACAACTGCTCACCCTTCTCATCAAAAAACTCAAAGCTTGCCTCGCCGGCTTTCGACACGACCACTCGCAGAAATCCGCCCGATGCTTCCTTCTGTGAATGCGGTTGGACGATGGTGCGGTCTGGGTCGGTGGACTTGTTGTTGCCGGGATTACGACCGAGACGTGCGTTGGCGTCGCAGATGGCTCCGCTGGAAAATTCTTCGATGCCGGTCGGATCGATCGAGTGATACTGCCAATGCCGATCGCCACACAAAATGGCGAAGCCTTTGTTGTGCAGGTCCTGACTGACGATCCAGTCGAAAAAGGCGCGGCCTTCGTGGCGAAAGCCTTCGTGATTGACGTGATTGTCGATCTTATAGGCGTCGTCGGGACCGATCATTGGCGTCGGGGAAATCAACAGCTTGTGAGTGGCGTCGCTCTCGGTGAGCGTTTTTTTCAACCACGCGATTTGCTCCGCGCCCCAAAGGGTTTTGTCGGGACCGTCGGGCATTTTGTTCGGGCTGCGGTAGTCACGCCCTTCGACCAACCAGATCTGCAGGTGCTTATTGACCCGAAAAGTGCGGTAAGTCGGCGTGGTGTCGTCGCCAGGAGGCACAACGGGCACTTGTTCACGGAAAATGTGGATACCGAGATCGCTTAAAGGCGCGCGATTACCCGCGCGGTCGCAGTCGTTGTAGCGATGGTCGTGATCGTCTTTTTCCCAATAGGTGGGTGTGCTGCGAAACAGGTCGACGAAACGCGGTTGCACGAACTGGCGGTGCCACTTGGCGCGCATGCTCGGAGTATCGGTGCCTTCGAGTTCGTCGCGGCTGTCGTAGTAGACGTTATCGCCGGTGCCAACGAAAAAGTCGGGGGCAGGTTGCAGTTTAAGCATCGATGCCAGGGCGGGGTAACCGAGGTGTTTGTCGGGGCCTTTGTAGGGTGGGTCGTCGCGATAGCCGAAGTGAAACTTGGTGTAGTTCATTCCTGTGACGACGACGAAGGACACGTCGCGGGTGGCGGCATCGGCGCCTTCGAGGGTGCGGAAGGTAGCAGTGGGTCCAGCCGTCGTCGATTCGCGCTCGGGGCCGTAATGAAGTCGGTAGTGATAGAGGGTGTCGGAACTGAGACCGGTGAGTTTGGCTTTGAGAATGAAATCGTTTTCCGCCTTCGCCGATTCCAAGTCGGTGAGCTTTGAATCGCTGAAGTCGGCGTTCTGGGAATACTCAAACTGCCCGAGCCCTGCGACGCCGGGAACATCGAGGTCTGTGAGCTCGGGGCCAGCGATAGCCGTCAGCCGCGATTGGAGAATGGCGCTGGTGGTATCGACCTCGCCGACCATCGTGCCTTGGGCAAGATGGATGTCGGCGGCGTTCGCTTGGGAGAGTAGAAAAAAGCCGGCGGATAAAGCGAGGGCGATTGATTTGGTGTTCATGATCTGGGGAAACAGACGGTGTCGCTATTTTCACCCGAAACTGGCTTATAAGGCAACTACGCAGTCCAAGTATGGTGCTCTAACCATGCGCCGAACGGTGACGGCTCGCTCCAACGCAACGGGAAGCTCAGGAATGAGCTTAATCCTGGTGGCCCCAGGGAAGTCGCTCACTCTTGAGCTACCCTCTGGACGATCCGAGCTCACGGAGTCGCCGGGAAGCTTGCACGACGCGCACAATGTCTTAGTGATGAGGCATGCAAACCATCCGTTGGGGAATTATAGGCGTCGGCCGTTTCGGGGCCATTCATGCGCGTGTGTTGGCTTCGTTGCCGGGTTCGGAGGTAGTGGCTTTGTCGGCGCGTCGGGCGGATCGACTGGCTGAGGTGGCATCCGAGTTCGGGGTGGATGAGGCGAAGTGTTACACCGATTTTCACGAACTGCTGGCGGATCCAGACATCGATGCGGTCAGCATCACGACTCACTGGCAGCAGCATCACGAGGTGGCGTTGGCTGCCTTGGCCAGCGGCAAGCATGTGCTTTTGGAAAAGCCGATGGCGGCGACGGCGGAGCAATGTCGCGAGGTGTTGGCGGCGGCGCAGGCTGAAGCAGCGCGAGGATTTTTTATGATCGGTCATGTCTGCCGCTTTGATCCGCGGGTTACCTTGGCAAAGCAGGCGATTGATGACGGACGGATCGGGCGAATTGTATCGATGCATGCGCGGCGCAATTTGCCGAAGGCGCCAGGTAGTATCCGGTTGGACAAAATCTCGCCACTGGTCGGCGACGGCATTCACGATGCGGATCTGATGATGTGGTTTCTCGGCCGAACGCCGTCGAGCGTCTATGGCCGCACGATAAAAGTTGGCGACTATGAGCACGCGGACCTCGGCTGGGCGATGTTGCATTTTGGCGACGAGGCGATCGGCGTGGTCGAGACAGTGTGGTGTCTGCCCGAAAATGTACCGACCGTGATCGATGCCAAGTTCGAGGTGATCGGCACGGAGGGAATGCTGAGTATCGATTGCGCCAACACAGGCCTGACCATTCTAGATGCGAACGGTGCTAAGAAACCGGACACAGCCTACTGGCCGGAGCAGCACGGCAGGTTGATCGGCGCGCTGGCGAACGAGCTGGGCTATTTTGCCGAGTGCGTGCGCAGTGGTACGCCTCCTTCGGTGATCACACCGCTCGAAGCGGCGCAGGCGATGGCAGTGATGGAAATGGCCGAGGCGTCGGCGCAATGTGGCACGCCGCTCGATTTTTCGTTCTGAGGTTCGAGTAGACATAAATCGATGGATCACGTCCGAGCGATCAGAGCGTTACCGGTGGTTCTATAAGATCGTTCGCAACTTGGCTTCGATCGGGCACGTGGGAGCGGGCCCCTCCAGACCCTTGCGGGTCTTTTTGCAGATCAGAGCATCGTCTGGAGGGGCAAGTTCCACCTTGCCCGCGAACGTTATAAGATGATCGCTACTGCCGTCGTAGGCACTCACCCTCATAACGTTTTAGACTACAATTTGAGCTTGGCAAAATACTGGCAGTTCGGCACTTCTCTTCCCGGCGCAATTGTGGGCAATTGCTGCTGGTTGGCATTTTAAAATGCTGCTGTGATCGCAGAGTAATGAAAGCGATCACCGCCATATCCGTGAGTTGGCTTTTGGGGCTGTCAGTGACTGGGCTGAAAGCTGACGAAGATGCAAAGCCGAAGCTGCGCGAGTTCAATGTCTGGGCGACGAGCTGCAGTCATGTGCCGGCGGACATCGTGCGTGGTCGGGAAAGTCTGGCGCTGGCGATTCGGCAATCAGAGGGATTGGTGGACGGTGCGCCGGCCTTTGACTGGGATGTCATGATCGACGCCGGTGATTTATCGGCGAGTCAGTCGCCACCGGAGGATCGCGATGGCATGGAGTTGCAGCGGCAGTACCGGGCGATGACTAAGCATCGGCGCGAGCAGGTTTACAACGTCCCCGGCAATCACGATGCGCCGTATTACGATCACGGGCCGGGGTCGTGGTTTCGCAAGTGGGGTGATCCGCTGGGCGAGTTCACAGAGTTTTCTGGTGTTGATTCGGATCGACGGCCCTATGCGGTCGAGGGAAATTGGGAACGCTACCGTTTCCAAGCAGGTAATGTTCTGTTCCTCATGCTCGCCGATCGCAATGACGCTCCGGCGCCGGTCGGACGTGGTCACAGCAGCGAGAAACTGAAGGGAGGTTACCCGCCGGGTGCGGTGACTCGCGAGACATTTGAATGGTGGAAGAAGCAGGTGCTGGAGAACCAGGACAAGATCATCGTGACGATGCATCATCACATGCTGCGCGATACCACGACGGGCTCAGGTTATGGCGAGGGCAATCCGCGTTACCATGGTGCCAGTGGCGGCCCTGAGGGCTCCTCGTATCTCTTTTACCTGATCGAAAATGACGACCCTGAAAGTTTCAAATTCACTCGTGACGCTCACGTGTTTGAAGATTTTCTGGCCGAGTTCGAAAAGGCCAATGATGGTCGTGGCGCGATCGATTTCTGGATCGGCGGGCACACGCACATGAAGGGGCCGGAGGACGATCACGGGGACAAGACGATCTCGGAACGTCGATGGGGTGTGAATTTTTTGCAGGCGGCGGCGCTGACGAAATTCCACGCCGGGGGACATCCGCTGAGCCGCTTGCTGACTTTTCGGGAAGGCGCGCAGGAGGTTCTGGTGCATACTTATTTGCATGAGGCGAGAGGTGATGAACTGCCAGTTGGGTTCTATCAACCGGTAGAGAGAACGATGCCGCTGCGCCACTCGGCGGTTGTTCCGCCAGCGATCGAAGTGATGTCTCCGTTTCCGGAAGGTGCGCGCGAATTTGAACCGCAGTTCGAGAGCCGCAAGCCTCGCAAGAAGCAGTAGGTAGACGGGCGGCTTGGCGCGTATCAGTGATTGCCGAGGCCTTCGTTCTTGGGCATAAAGATCACAGTATCATGAAGCGAATTTTTGCCTTTCCCCAACTCTGGTTACTCGTCCTGGCGGCTCTGTTGCCGATGACTTCCTCGCTTATCGCAGCCGATGCGAAGAAGCCGAACTTCATCATCATCTACACCGATAATCTCGGTTACGGCGACATCGAACCGTTCGGATCGACGGTGCATCGCACGCCGAATCTGAATAGGATGGCGAAAGAGGGGCGGAAGTTTACCCATTTTTGTGTGACCGCAGGGGTGTGCACTCCATCGCGGGCCAGCATCATCAGCGGATGTTATGCGCAGCGTGTAGGCATGCACACCAATCCCCGCGATGGTTGGGTGTTGCGGCCGATTTCTCCCTACGGCTTGCATCCTGACGAAATCACCATCGCTGAAGTGCTCAAGGATCAGGGCTATGCGACGGGGATCGTCGGTAAATGGCATCTCGGTGATCAGGAACCGTTCATGCCCTACAACCAGGGATTCGATTGGTTCTTCGGCGTGCCTTATTCCGATGACATGACTGAGCGCGTGTGGAAGCAGGATGGTTCGCACTGGCCGCCGCTGCCGCTGATGGAGAACGACAAAGTGATCGAGGCTCCCTGCGACCGTGATGGTCTGACTAAGCGCTACACTGAGAGGGCGATGGAGTGGATCGCTGAACATAAGGACGAGCCGTTCTTTCTCTACTTTCCACAGGCGATGCCGGGCAGCACCAGCACGCCGTTTTCGAGTGAGGCCTTCAAAGGCAAAAGCAAAAACGGTCCGTGGGGCGACTCGATCGAAGAACTCGATTGGTCGATGGGCGTGATGCTCGATCAACTGGTCGAGTTGGGCATCGATGAAAATACCTTCGTCATCTGGACCTCCGATAATGGCGCGCCGATCAATCGCGATCCGGGCGACATCTCGCGCGGTTCAAACCAACCGCTGCACGGTCGTGGCTACACCACCAGCGAGGGCGCGTTTCGCGTACCGACCATCGTCTGGCAACCGGGCAAAGTTCCGGCGGGAACGGTTTGCGACGAATTGGCATCGACGATGGATCTGCTGCCGACTTTTGCTAAACTCGCGGGAGGCAGCGCGCCCACCGATCGCATCATCGACGGCAAGGACATCGCTCCGCTGCTGTTCG
This sequence comes from Verrucomicrobiales bacterium, assembly GCA_037969585.1. Lineage (GTDB taxonomy): Bacteria > Verrucomicrobiota > Verrucomicrobiia > Verrucomicrobiales > DEV007 > JBBKXR01. The sequence goes on along the minus strand of JBBKXR010000298.1, from coordinate 49,127 downwards.
GCGAGGAGGGAGCGAAAACGCCGCACGATGTTTATTACTATTACGCCTCCGAACAGTTGCAGGCAATTCGATCGGGCGACTGGAAGTTATTTCTCCCGGTCACGCCGGCGGGAAATCACCCGTTCTTCAGTTCAAAACTGAAACCGCAGCCGCTGCTGTTCAACGTCGTTACTGACATCGGCAGCGAACACAATGTCGCCGAGCAGAATCCGGAGATTGTCGCTAATCTTACCAAACTCGCCGATGTTGCACGTGCTGATCTCGGTGATCAAGGCATAGCCGGTGCCGGTCAGCGCAAACCCGGCAAGTTTGAAAATCCAATCCCACAGGTATTGAAGAAGTGATGATGCGGCTACGCATTCTTGGTCTGTTGGTGGTTGGCGTTTTGTCGATCGGTCTTGGCTCGGCGCCTGCCGTCGCCGGACCGCCCAACATTCTCATCATCACATGCGATAATCTCGGCTATGGCGACTTGCAGATGTATCGGGCCGAGTCGCCGATCCGCACGCCGAACCTCGACAAGCTGGCCGCGCAGGGCGCGAGGCTGACCAACTACTACACGGCGTCGCCGACCTGCACGGTGTCGCGCGCCTGTCTGCTAACCGGGCGCATTCCTCAGCGGCACGGTCTGGTCAATCAACTCGGCGGAGTGAAGGGCAACTACGGCGTTGGGTTGAGCCACGACGAGATCCTGATCTCGCAGACTCTGAAATCGGCACCGGCTGCGTATGCGACCGCCTGCTTCGGCAAATGGAACGTCGGTTTTGCTGAAGGATCGCGTCCGACTGAGCGCGGCTTCGATGAATTTCTCGGTCACGCGTCGGGAAATCTCGACCACTATCATCACCATTATCAAGACAAGCACGACCTCTATCAGGGCACGCAGGAACTGTATCGCGAGGGCGACTATGTGACCGATATCTTCGCCGATGCCGCGGTTGATTTTATCGAGCGAAAGAGTGGTGAGGCGAACCCGTGGTTCATCTATCTGCCGTTCAACGCGCCGCATTTTCCCAGCAAGTCGAATAAGAAGCCGGGGCAGCCAAATATTTATCAGGCGCCCAACGAAGCCTTTCAGGAGCTCGGTATGTCACCGGATGAATCGGATCCAAAAAAGCGCTACGACGCCGTGGTTTACTGGTTGGACAAAGCCATCGGGAAAGTGTTGGCGTCGCTCGATGCTGCGCAGGTCAGCGATGACACTTTCGTGTTTTTTATGTCCGACAACGGTGGCTTTCGACTCAATCGTGAAGGGCTCGATGTCGGCATCAATGATCCGCTGCGGTCCGGTGGGGTGACCTGTTGGGAAGGCGGATTGCGCGTGCCAGCGGTGGTGCGCTGGCCGGGAAAAATTGAGGCGGGCTCGGTCATCGACGAGCCATTTTGGTCGGCGGATTTGCTGGTGACGAGTGCGGCTTTGGCGGGTGCGGAGCTTCCGGAGGATCGTGTTTACGACGGCAAAAATGTTCTACCCGTTCTCACTGATGGCGCGGCGTCACCGCATGAGTCATTCTACTTCGAGTTCCGCAACCACGCAGCCTTGCGCAAAGGTAAGTGGAAGATCGTGCGCGAAGATCCCACGCACGACTGGCAGTTGTTCGATCTCGCGAAGGACGTAGCGGAGTCGAATGATGTCGCGGATTCGGAGACTGAGCGGCTGTCCGAACTGAGGTCGGCTTTCGCTGCGTGGCAGGCGTCGTTCGGAGGGTAGCCGCGAGGCCAATGAACCATTGTAGGTCGGGCACTCCGCCCGATGCCAGAGGATCGACGGGGCAAAGTTGAGATAGCAGGCGGCGTTGGGACGGGTGGCTGCAAGCGTCAGCGAGTGGAAGGGGGAAAGCGTCGCGGATCGCGGATAGTAGGATCGTCCAGAGGGTCGCTCGCTGACGCTCGCAGCTACCCTGTTACTGGAACCAGACGGCTGTCGCCTCGAGCTGACTCAGCGCCTGCGTCGAGAATGGCGTTGCTGTCTCGGCAGTTGCCGGGATCGCAGAGTGGATTCATTTCTGCCCCGGGATTTTCTATCGCCCAGATGAAATGCTCGTTCGGCCCGCGCATGTGCGGCTCCGGATCGGGGACGTCGACTGCGGAACCTTTTTGATCTTCAAGATCGCAGCGCATCAATGCGCCACCTAATCGCGGCACCACCAGGAAGCTGCCGGTCTTGCCATAAATGATCGGTGTGTAGGCCCCGAGCTTACCGTGCTGCGTCCATGACGCTTCGGCGATGGCCATGGCGCGTGGATACTTGAGGGTGATCACGGCATTGTCATCGACCTGGAGGTCGTCGCGGTAGTAGTTGCCCCACAGACCGCTGACGCTTTCGGGCATTCCGAGCAGCACGCGCGACAGCACGGCGCCGTAGCAGCAGTAGTCGATCAGTGCTCCGCCGCCACTCTGCGCCTCGTCCTCGACCCAGTCGGCGAAGTAATGTGAGTGCCCCATGAGCACAACGCCTTCGTGGGCGGCGCGGTATTTCACCTGCCAGAGTTCGCCGATATTGCCCTCGCGGCACAGATGGATGGCGTGTTGCAACTGATACCACCAGGCGAAGGGCCAGTTTATCATGAGGCGCACACCGTTGGCTTCGGCGGCGTCGACCATCGCCTGAGCGTCCGCTCGATCGGCAGCCATCGGTTTTTCGACGAGGACGTGCAGGCCGCGATTCATCGCTGCGATAGCGAGCTTCGTCGCGTTGCGGTTACTGGTGTAAAGATAGACGGCGTCGAGGTCGTCGCGGTTCAGCACATCGTCGTAGGAGTCACTGACCGGCGCGTCACAGACTTTGCTGAACTTTTCGCGCAGCTCTGGAAACGGATCAGCGGCTGCGGCGACCTCCATGTTGGGAAGGTCGGCGAGTTCGCCGAGGCTGTGCCAGACATGGTCATGATGCAGGCCGAGAATGCCAATGCGGTAGGGTTTCATTTTTTGAAGCTAGGAGCTAGGAGCTAGGAGTTAGAAGTTAGGAAGATTTGCCTTCGGTGTTTTCCGGGGCGACGCGAAATAGGGCAATGAACAAGATGAGAGCTAGTATAGAAATGCCGCCCAAGGTGTACCAGTACGGACCAAATTCTTCCAATGTCAGGGTTTTTTCCCCTTTAGACAGAAGCTTGACGAGTCCAGAGTTGAGAGCAATGGCCGCTAGTGGGCCGATGCCATAAAATACAAAATTGTAGAGAGCCTGGGCTGAATTACGGATGTCTTTTGGTGCCACTCGATCCACGTAAATAAAACAGGCGGAAAAGAAGAATGCGTAACAAAGACCGTGGAGAGCCTGCCCGATAATCATTGCCTGATAAGGCAGGCCGACTGAGCCGAACAGAAAAAAGCGAGCGGCGAAGGCGCAAATGCCAATGATGATAATGACCTTGTAGCCGAGCCTCGGTAGCAGACGTGAAAGAACGACATACATAAGTAGCTCCGAAAGTTGGCCAATTGCCATAGTTGGAATGATGGATGAGTCCTTCAAGCCCACGCGGCCAAGGAATTTTGCACATTGAATGAAGTAGATCACATGAACGGCTGAGATGAGCACGCTGACGCCAAGAATCACAACGAATGACGGTTGCCGCAACATTCCGAGTGCCTTGGTGATTGCTGGGCGATCCGAATCGGTGGATTTGTTGGGCGGTGTGTCGGGCAGAAAGAAAAACGCCCAAATTCCATATCCTATGGCGAGACATCCCGACCAAAGCACTGATTTGCGCATGGCAGCGCCAGCCATTTCCACTTCGTCTCCACGAAAAAATGGCGGCAACCATTGTGCCTGAGTATTGGTATTCAGGACTATGGCAGAGAAGGTCCATCCGACGGTTACCCAGGCAATGGCGGTCCACATCCGCACAAGCGGAAATTGCCGCGGAGGATCCGATAGATGGCGCATTGGCAAGGCATTGGCGATAGCGGTTGCCGGCATAAACAAGAGGGCAAACGCCACCGACAATAGGAGCCAAGCATAGAAGCTCGATTGGGTATAAACGACCAACTTCAGGATTCCGCCGAAAACCATCAGAACTCCGAGAAAGCGCTGGGCTCGAAAGCGCCGGTCGGCAAACTGAACGATGAGGGGAGAGCAGATCGCTCCTACGGCGGCGGCCAGCGCGACAATGGCACCCGCCTGGTCCTCATTGAACCCGAGGCCGCCAGTCGCCGGATCACCAGTGAGGAATTTTGCTGCGATCGGCAGCCACAGCCCGTAAACGCCGAACTGCATGAACATCATCGCACTGAGCCGTGCGTAGTAAGGAGGGAGATTCATCTGGCGAGGGTTTAACCTATTTTCGGGACGAGTGGCAATGGCGCGATATGGCGGCACTTACCCGATACCGAAGTGGGCGTTGATCGGCTTTTGATATTCGGCCAGCGAGCCGTCGGCAACTTCATTGACACTGACGCGGCGACCGGCCAGATGGGACTCGAGCAGGGCGTACGCGCAGGCGAGATCGAGCAGGCCTTCGCGGCCGTCGAGCGGCGGTTGTTTGCCGTGGCGCACGGCGTCGAGCCAGTAGTGTTGAGTCAGAGCAAAATGGTCGTCGAGTCCGTCGGGGAAGTCGTTGGCCTTTTGCTCGTCGCTCGCTTGCTCGGCGTAAATGTCGGCGAGTGAGGCCTCCTTTCTGTCGTCGAGGTGAACCTGATCGCCGGTGATGCGGCCCTTCGATCCATAGAATACCGGACCGTTGCCAACCACGGTATTGGTGCCATGACCCGCAAAGCTGCCGAACAGCGTGCCGCTGGCGCCGTTGTCGCACTCGAAGCTGCCGTAAACGGTATCGTCGGCATCGCAGTCGATGGTTTTGACGATTTCGCCGGCTTTGTCGAGAATATGACGGAGTGGTTCGATGACCGCGGCGCTGGCCTGCACGGTTTTCACTTCGCCGAGCACTTGGCGAATCATGTCGAACTGGTGAACACCGAGATCAATGGCCAGTCCGCCACCGAGCTTTTTGTCGTGCCGCCAAGGTGTCTCGCCGACGACCAGGTTGGGCGCCCACCAAGTGCCGACATTGCCGAGGATCGCCATTTGCGGGGCGCCGAGCGGACCGCCATTGAGTGCCCACTTGGCCTGGATTAACGCAGCCCGATAGCGGGCATTTTCAAAAACGCCGAAGGTGACCCCGGCAGCTGTCGCCTGCTCGCACATCTGTTGCGCCGCGCGGACGGTGACGCCGAGCGGTTTTTGGCTGAGCAAATGTTTACCGTATTTAAAAGATTCGGCGGCGACCAAGTGATGCAAGCCGTGTGGGGTGAAATCGTTGACAGCATCGATCTTGGCCTCGGCCATCATGGTCGCGTAGTCGGTGAAAACCTCGACGTCATCGGTTTCCTGAAAGTCGGATAGAAATTCGTCGCCGATGGCCAACGGATCTCCTGGCAGCGTGCTGACGGCCGCACGTTGCTCGGGACCCTCACCACGCTTCACGTAACTCCATCCGTCCGATTCCTGCCGAGCGCACAACGCAGTGATGCGGAAGTCATCGAATCCCGCTTCACGAAGCAGGCGATAACCTTTGAGGTGAGCAGCCAGAATACGACCACAGCCGACGATACCAATTCGAATCATGCGCTGGGTTTAACATGGCGAAAGCTGTCTGGCAACTGGTCGAGTGCGCCTCAGTTTTTTCGGACAGCTACCTGCCAAGTGCCGAATAATATCAATCCGGCGCCGAGCAGTTGCAGGGTCGAATAGCTTTCGCCAAACATCATGATTCCACCAATAGCCGCCATCACCGGTAGTGCCATTTGCACAGACGAACCGGTGGCGACACTGATCAGTCGATAGCTTTCGTTCATCGACAACTGGCCATAGCCAGCTGACGTGGCTGCGAGTGTAAGCAGCAAGTAGTCTTCGCCAGTGAGGTTCGAAAAGCCACTCGCTGCAAACGGCATTGCGGCGATACCGATCCACACGCACTGAGCGAGAAAGATCGTAGCGATGGCATGACGCGTGGTCAGGTGACGAATGATGACAATGGTCCCGGCGGCGGCGATCGCGCCGACGATCGCGAAGGCTTCGTAGCCGCCGATGGCGAAACTCAGCCCTCCGGCGTGGCCGGCGCTGGTCAACAACGCGGTACCAGCGAAGGCGACCAGCAGCCAGATGACTTTTTGCCGACTGAGATATTCGCGCAGGAACCAGGCGGCAAAAACGGCGCCGAACAGCACGTAGGTTGTGCCGAGTAGCGACGCCTTGCCAGCGCCGAGTGCGGGCACGGTCCAGTAGTAGGCTGCGGTGCCGATGATGCCGAGAATGCCGCGCCAGACGAGTAGAGGTTCTTTGAAAATCGGTGCAAGTTTTGGCGGTCGCCGGCCGCGCATCAGCGTCAGGACGATGACGCCACCGATGACGGCGCGAAACAGCAGGGTGACGGATGGATCAACCTGACGGTTTGAACCGAGATATTTCAACAGCAGCGTATTTGCGGTGAAACAAAACAGCGAGATGACCATGAAAATCAGGCCGCGCCGCTGTTCCTCGGGTGACCCGGTGAGCAGCTCGGGTGTTCCTGCAGCAGCCGCAGCAGCAGCGGCTGCTGCTCCTTCGGGCGGTGGCATGGCGTCGTTGTGCATCGCTGCGGAGTTCGACAGTGCCGGTAGGGATGATGGTGGCGTTTTCATGGGAATCAGCAGCTCGAGGCTGATTCGGGGAAACGCGGAACGGACAGAAGAGAACGGATACGAATGAGAAGAAAACAACCTCGAGCGATGGCTTAGCCAAGCTTGGTAATGGCGACTACAATCGCCAGCCAGCTCATTGGCAGAAGACTGACCACAGCGGCACGGACGGACGCAAAGCGGGCAGCAGCCTGCTTCGGTCGGTGGGCAAATTTGTGGTCGTTCGCGAGGTTCATTCGTGTTGTCTGCGTGGCAAGCTAGGCTAGGTTGTGGCGATTTCAAGCGGCGGAAATTCACTCGCCAGTTCTTTTTCTGCCATGCTCTCTATCACTTCCCGTTTTATTGTCGTCACTGCGTTGTTCGCGGCGTTTTCATTGCCTCTGCTCAGTGGTTGTTCCAGCGTATATTATGGTGCGATGGATCAGATTGGAGTCCACAAGCGCGACATTCTCGTCAAGCGGGTCGACAAGGCGAAAGACGCGCAGGAAGAAACCAAAGAGGAGTTCGCCAATGCACTCGAGCAGTTTCAGAGCGTGGTCAATTTTGACGGTGGCAATTTGCAGAGTGAATACGAACGGCTCAATGCGGCTTATGAGCGTAGTGAGGCGAAAGCTTCGGCGGTGAAGTCACGCAATGACGATGTTGAGAATGTCGCCAAGGCCTTGTTTCGCGAATGGCGGACGGAGCTTGGCGAATATTCCAATGCGAGCTTGCGCGCTTCCAGTGAGCAGCAGTTGGCGGAGACCGAAATGCGCTACCGCCAGTTGATGCTGGCCATGCGCCGAGCCGAGTCGCGTATGGATCCGGTGCTGCGCACGTTTCGCGATCAGGTGTTGTATTTGAAGCACAATCTAAACGCGCGGGCGATTGGTGCGCTGCGCGTCGAGTTAGCTTCGATCGAGGCGAATACGGCGGCGTTGATTAGGGAGATGAATACGTCGATTGCGGAAGCGCAGCGGTTTATTTCTTCGATGGAGTAGTTTTTTGGAGCAAGGAGCAAGAAGTTACGAGTTAGGGGGATCGACCTGCTTTCTTGGAGAGGCGGCGAAAAGGTGCCGGCGGTTTGTCAGGTGAGACTGTGCGTCCCGCCAGTCCCGAGCTGGACGAGGAACCAAGGCAATCGGAGCGCCGGGACGGACGGTCTCACATGATCGTCCAGAGGGTGGGCGCGCCCGGAGGTGCTTGTCGTTTGGGTGTGGACGCGGACAAGCCATTGTGCCGGGTGGCCCGAAGTGATGGAATGCGTGGATGAAACGTAGATTTTTCCTTGTTAGCTTTGGTTGGTTAGCATCCGGGGTAATGCTTTTGGCTGCCGGTCCGGCGGTTGCGATTGACGCTGGGCGGTCGCTTTATGTCGAAGGGTATTCGGGGCGGGTGAGTTATGCGCCGGGGGATGAGGCGGAGTTTCATATTTCGACGTCATCGGCGAAGTATGATCTGGAGATTGCGCGGATTGGGGCGAAGCGGGAAGTGGTTTTTACTAAGAACGGAGTTGAGGGTGGCGCGGAGTATCGGGTGCCGGAAAAAGCTTCGAGTGAGGGCTGTGGATGGCCGGTGGCGTATCGGATGAAAATTCCTGCCGACTGGCGCAGTGGCTACTATGAGGTGCGCATGCGTGTGTCGGATGGCGGCGGGCAGTTTTCGCAGCGAAATTCACGTTCGGCTGAGGGCACGTTCTACTTTGTGCTGCGCTCGGCGCAACCCGGGAAGGGCAGCAAGATTCTGTTGCAGCTGTCGACCAACACTTACAACGCGTACAATAACTGGGGAGGGTCGAGCCTTTACGGCTTCCATGGGCGAGCTGGGCTGCAGGGGAATCAGGTTTCGTTTCATCGGCCGCCGCGGAGTTTGTTTTCCCGTTGGGAGTTGCCGTTTGTGGTGTGGGCTGAGAATAATGGTTATGAGCTGGAGTATTGTTCGAATCAGGATTTGCAGTTTCAACCGGAACTTATCGATGCCTATAAGTTGATGCTCAGTGTCGGTCACGATGAGTACTGGTCGTGGGAGATGCGCGATACGGTGGAGGGCTTCGTGGCGGGCGGTGGCAATGTGGCGTTCTTCAGCGGCAACACGTGTTGCTGGCAGGTGCGTTGGCAGGAGGAGTCGCGCTCACTGGTGTGTTGGAAACAGTGGTACAATCAGGACCCGGTTTTTACGGCCGTGAAACCGGAAGAAAAGCAGCGACTGAGTTCGCTGTGGAGTCATCATCTTGTGGGACGAACCGAGAATGAAATGACCGGGGTAGGATTCATTCACGGGGGTTATCATAAAAGTCACGGGCAGCACATGGATGGCTCGGGAGCGTTCACGGTGCATCGACCGGATCACTGGATCTATGCGGGAACGGATTTGAAGGCGGGCGATGAGTTCGGTGGCAAGGATTCGATCGTTGGCTATGAGTGCGATGGTTGTGAGTTGGAGTGGAAGGATGGCGTGCCATTTCCGACTTTTCGTGATGGCACGCCGAAGACCTTTGAGGTTCTCGGTACCTGTGAGGCGACCTGGGCACCGGGCGACAGCGTTTGGTATGACCGATGGCCTTCGCTGGATCACAGTGGGCATGCGGTAATCGGCTCCTACACGACGGAAAAGGGCGGCACGGTGGTGACCAGTGGCACGACCGACTGGGCGCATGGATTAGCAGGCGGAGATGCGACTGTTATTCGGATCACCAAGAACGTGTTGGACCGACTGGCGAAGTAGTTGCGAGCCTGAAGGGGTGGCCCGATGGGCGATGAATCAACCGGACCCATTTCTACCAGCGCGACGAGATGTCCAGGAATGAGCTTTCTCCTTGTGAAGGCTTTTGGTTTGAATGCGGGGCCTGAGTGATCTATTTCTTAGCGACGCATGAGTTTTCCTCAATCCCCCGAAGACGAGCCCGCTGAAGATTCGGCTTCTACGCCGATTTCCAAGGGGGCGCCGACGGGCAATGGTATCGAGACAGACGGCCTCCGGGTTGGTCTAAAGCCGCAGAAAGGCTGGGCCGGGCGCAATTTAAAATACCTCAGTCACCGCCTGTTGCCGGTCTGGCTGCGGAAGCGGGGACATCACGCGGATGTGTTAACGCCGGAGTTCAACGGCTTGCAGCACGCGGAAATTGAAGTGATGTGGATCGGGCATGCGTCATTTCTGGTGCGCACGCCGTGGGCGAACATTCTGATCGATCCGAATTGGGCGATGTGGCATGGTCCGGTCAAGCGGGCGCGCAAGCCGGGCTGTGCTTTGGCGGATTTGCCTGACATCGATCTGGTGCTGGTGTCGCACGCGCACTTCGATCATCTGCATCGACCGACGCTGCGACGGGTCGCGAACGAGCAACCGGTGTTGGTGCCGGAGGGGGTCGGCAGGCTGTTTCGCCGTATGCGCTTTTCGGAAGTGCGCGAGATGAAGAACTGGGAAACCTATACGTTCGGCAACGGCGAGTTGGAGATCGTGTTCACGCCGAGCTTTCACTGGGGCGCGCGGTATATCCACGACACGCATCGTGGCTTTGGGGGGTTTTTGATCCGCACGCCGCACAGTAGTTTGTATCACTGTGGCGACAGCGCCTACTTCGAGGGCTTTAAGGAGATCGGTGAAAAATACGATGTCGGCACAGCGCTCCTGGCGATCGGTGCGTATGAAGCACCGAGCGGCCGCGATGTACATATGAATCCCGAGCAGGCGCTACAGGCGTTTCATGATCTCGGCGCAAAATGGATGATGCCGATGCACCATGCCACCTTTCCGCTCGGTAACGAGCATCTCGATGAACCGTTGATTCGCCTGCTTGAGGCGGCGAAATCCCACGGCGTCGAGGACCGCGTCCTCTCCCCGCGGGAGGGCGAGGTGGTGATGTTGGGAGACTGAGTCCATACGCGTCAGGATAAGAAGCCGAAGGACGGCCTGAAAACCCGATAGCACGAAACCCAGCCGTTCACGACTGGAAATCAGAGAGACACAAAGGCGCGGCCTGAAAGGTCTCCAGCAGACCCGCGACCTGCTCATCGTCGATCGCCTGCTGCCTCACCTTCAGGGCGGACAATCATTGTTGCATCAGTGGACCCAGGCCTGAAGGCCTGGGCTCTGTGCTGGTGGGCTTTCAGCCCACTTTTCCCCCGAACTTAACCTGACGCCTATGGGACTGAGCCCCGGTGCTGTTTATTTCAGCGCTTTTTCGACGGCTTCGGTGACGTCGCTGTCGCTGGGATTGATTCCGGTTTTGAAACGACGCAGCAGTTTGCCGTCTTTGCCGACCAGGAACTTTTCAAAGTTCCAGCCGATGTCGCCCTCTTTGTCGGGGTTTTCGGCGCTGGTCAGGTATTCGAACAATGGCGCTTTGTCGTCGCCTTTGACCGAGACTTTGGCGAACATCGGGAATTCGACTTCGTAGGTGGCTTTGCAGAATTCCTTAATTTCGTCGTTGGTGCCGGGTTCCTGTCCGCCAAAATTGTTGGCGGGGAAGCCGAGAACGACCAGGCCCTGGTCAGCATATTTTTCCTGAAGGGCGACCAAGTCGGCGTACTGCGGGGTAGCGCCGCATTTTGAGGCGACGTTTACGATCATCAGGACCTTGTCCTTGTAGTCGGCGAGCTCGACGTCTTTGCCCTGGATGTCTTTGACCTTGTAGTCATGGACGGAGTCTCCGGCGTAGGCGGCGGGAGCGAGGATGAGGGCGGTGGTGGCGATGAGGGAGAGAAGTTTCATTTTATCAGGAGGTAGGAGATAGGAGTTGGGAGATCGGATTTTTGTTACGAAGCGGCTTGGTGCAGGAGGATTTACAAGCCGAGAACTTTGTCCATGCGCTGGGCGATGTCGGCGAGTTCTTTTCGACCGCCGCCGGGAACTTCAGCGGTGGCCCAGTTTTGGAAATTGATCTTTTTGAGAGCGGCTTGGACATTTTCCCAATTGATGGTGCCTTCGCCGAGCGGTTTGGAGAAGCCGGCGCGCAGACCGGTTTTCTGGTGCTCGGTTTCGTCCCACTCTTTGATGTCGAGCTTGCCGATGCGGTCGCCGAGCACTTCGATCCAGTGTTCGGGAACTCCCCAGCGGACGTTGTTGCCGACGTCGTAGTAACTGCCGAACCAGGGGTGATTGATTTCGTCGACGAAACGCTCAGTGTCGAGGGCGCTGATCAGGAAGCCTGCCCAGACGTTTTCGATCAAAATCTTGACCTTGCGCTCTTCGGCGACGGGCAGGGCTTTGCGGATGTTGGCCAGTGATTCGTTCCAACTATCCATCAGCGGACGGTCGCGGTGGTAGCGGCAGACAATGAGCACGCTGCTGCCGCCCATGTCGGAGGAAAATTTCACCGCAGTGGAAATGTCGGGGGCGTCGCCGTTGACGACGCCGTGCACGGGCAGTTCGGAAACGTCGACGGCTTTCTGAAATTCGGCCTGTTGATCAAGGTTGTTGATACGCAGCTCCGTACCGTCGAAACCGATATCCTTGAGCATTTTAAAAGTATCGACGGAGTTGAGATCGGGCTCTTTGACCATCGAATACTTGCAGGCCTTCATGATGCGCCCGGGTTTGGCGATGGCATCGGCCGGCGCGGCGCTGGCGGTTTGCGTGCCAATCAGGGAGGCGGCTGCAATGCCGGCGCTGGCAGCCGAAGATTGATGAAGGAAATCGCGTCGATTCATTGGTAAAGAGTGGCTGGCTGGAAGTGCTTACTCAAGGTCAGTTCACTCCGCAATGGCGTCCCGGCTGAGTTCGCCGTCGATCAGGCGCATGATGCCGCGCGGGTTGGCGTTCTGCAGTTCGGCGGGAAGGGCGGCGTCGGGCCAGGCCTGATAACAGACGGGGCGGACGAAGCGATCGACGCAGCGGGTGCCGATGCTGGTGAAACGACTGAGAGTTGAGGCTGGGTAGGGCCCGCCGTGATGCATGGCGTGGCAGGGTTCGATGCCGGTGGGAAAGCCGTTGAAGATCAGGCGACCGACTTTTTCCTCGAGAATGGCGATCAGTCCGGCGTGTTTTTTTAAATCTTCTTCGTTGCCGTGAATGGTGGCGGTCAGCGAACCGTCAAGCCGGCGGGCGAACTCCTCAAACTCGGCGGGATCGGTGCATTTAACCACGGTTGAGACGGGACCAAACACTTCCTCGTAGAGATCGGGATTGGCGCGCAGGGCATTGCTGTCGGCTTCGAAAATAGTGGTCGCGGCCTGGGCTTTCTGCGGGTCAGCAGTTTCGCTGGAGGCTCCGGCCAAGCTGAGGCCTTCGCTCTTCTGGATGGCGGCAACGCCGGAGGTGAAGGCGGCGTGAATGCCGGCGTGCAGCATGGTCGCCGGGGATACCGCGGCGGCGGCTGCTGCGGCGTTTTTGACAAAACCGGACAGGGCCTCTGATTCGAGACCGAAGACCAGTCCGGGATTGGTGCAGAACTGACCGACACCGAGACTGACCGACTGCACGTAGCCTTCGGCGAGCGAGGCGGCGCGGTCGGCATCGGCGATCGCTCCGGGAAGAACGAACACTGGATTAACGCTGCCCATTTCGGCAAAGACCGGGATCGGAATGTCGCGCGCAGCGGCGGCATCGGCGAGCGCACGGCCACCCCCTAGGGATCCGGTAAAGGCGACGGCGGTGGTGCGCGGGTGGCGCACCAGAGCCAGGCCGGATTCGTTGCTTTTGCCCTGGACCATCGAGAACACGCCTTCTGGCATATCGGTCTTTTTGGCGGCGGCGAGCACGGCGTCGGCGATCATCTCACAGGTGCCGGGATGAGCGGGGTGAGCTTTGACGACCACCGGGCAGCCGGCGGCGAAGGCCGAGACGGTATCGGCGCCGATTACAGAGATGGCGAGGGGAAAATTGCTGGCGCCGAACACGACCACCGGACCGATGGCGGTCAGCAGGCTGCGCACGTCAGGTTTAGGTAGAGGCTGGCGATCGGGCTGTGGCCGGTCGATGCGTGCGTCGAGCCATGAACCGTCGCGGGTCCATGCCGCGAACTGGCGGGCCTGACCGGTGGCACGCCCGCGTTCGCCGGTGAGACGTGGCAGAGGCAGTCCGGTCTCTGAATTGGCGACTTCGAGCAAGGGATCGCCGAGCGCTTCGACTTCGTCAGCGATGGCTTCAAGAAAAGCGGCGCGTTGTTCCGGTGAGGTGCTGCGGAAGGTAGTGTAGGCGGCGGCAGCGAGTTCCAGAGCGCGGTCGATCTCGGCCTCGGTGGCTTCGTGGAACGCGGTTGGCAGAGATTCGCCAGTGGCGGGGTTCTGGCCGGTGAAAGTGGTGGTGGAATCGGCGCTGAGTTGGCTGCCGAGGCGCTGTTGGCCGTTGAGGGCTGGGGTGGTGCTCATGTTAGGGAAATGTTTTTTAAATCAGAATATCGAACAAGGAATAACGAATATCGAAGGACGGGCTGAGGAGTCCATCTGGAAGCGTCGAAAAGTTTGGTATTTCGGCGTTGGAAATTCCTTGTTCAATATTCGATATCCAAAAAACCGGTCAGGCGTTCATCAGCGCTTGCGCGACGATGGCGACGCGCTCGGCTTCATCGGCGTGCAGCTCGGTGATGAGCGGGGTGAGCGCGCCGGTTTCGGCGATGCCGGCAGACGCGACGGCGCTGTGCAGAACGCGAACGGGGTTGATTTCGTTGCGCAGATCTTCGAGCGGTTCAAAGATTTTCTGAATTTCGGCGGCGCGATCGTAATCCTGTGATTGAATCGCTTTTAAAAGAGCCAGACTGAGATCGGGACGAAGGCAAATACAACCGGCGGTGAACGAATTGATGCCAAAATCGCGTAGATGGACAACGGCGGGCTGTTCGCCAATGCCGCTGACGATGAGCTTCGGATCGACTTTATTGATCAGTTCGCTGAGGTAGGCATCCTCGGCGGGATTGTCGCGAACGATGGCGTATTTGATCCAGGAAATGAGGCCGTCGTCGACCATGTGTTTGAGGTCGTCCACCTCGAGGTAACCTTCATGCTTGATGTAGGCAACCACCGGCTTGCCGAGTTTTTCGGCAAAGAAGCGCAGTCCCGCGGCAACGCCGGGGGAAGTGGTCTGACCGATCAAGGGCAGCACCATGACGGTGGGGAAATCGAAATCACGAGCGATCGCCGCCTGATCCATCATCATGCCGAAAGTCGGTCCAGCAGAAGGCACGACGAGGCTGTCGTCAGCGGCGCTGTTGGCGAGAAATTCGAGGATGGTTTTGTATTCGTGAATCGACAGGTGATGAAAATTCGCGTTGCCGCCGTAAAGCAGGATGTCAACGCCGCCTGCCTCGAGGTGGCGCATCTGGCGCACGTTTTCGCTCAGATTGAGGCTCAGGTCGGCATTGCGTGCCAGCGGCGGAACAGCGATAGGGCTGGCAGCGAGGCGTTCGGGTGTGATGGCGTTGGTATCCATAAAATAAAGAGCTGTGTAATCGGTAGCCGGTTTGATTAAAGAACCAAGGACAAATTGTCACGCTGGCTTCATTCCGCCGCGCACGGATCCGGCTTCGGTCGCTCCGTAGTTATCGGCGAACGCTGGATCGAGCGGACGATTATTGGGGGGGCTGAGCCAGATGCGGAACAAGCAGCGGCGCTCGGCAATGTCGCTGTGATCTTCGAACGCGGTGCGGCGGTGCAGGGTGACCCAATTGTTGAGGAAAAGAATATCGCCGGGCTGCTGACGGATTTCGACACTGAGTTCGGTGGCGCATTGTCCGACCAGATCGAGGGCTTCACGTTGTGGTACGGTCAGGGTCGGGCAGTCGGGATCCTGATCGGCGCGATCGATTAGCACTCGCAGGAAGGCACAGGCGAAGTGGCCATCGCGAAAACTGAACACGGGCTGCATGACGTAGGGCAGCTGATTGCCGGTGTCGACGTTGTGACGTTTGTAAGGGAAAGGCTGCATCAGCACATCGAGTAAATCGGGGCGCTGTTCGCGGATGCGGTTGAAGATGGCCATCGAACTGACCAGTTCGTTGTCGCCGCCGCTGATCGCCTGGCGCCAACAGAAGAAGCCAATGACGTCGCAGCGATCGGTGTGAAAGCTGAGTTTTTTCGCCGTGTTGGGGCCACGCGCCCGAGGATCGTTATCGGCAAAACCTTCGTTGCGCACGTGGAAGAGTCGTTCGCCGGCCGCGCTCTGCGAAACGGCGGTGCCGACGTGTTGTGACAGCCCGAAGAACAGCCGGCGCGCCTCGTCCTCGGTGTAGCGAGAAACATCGATGCCACGTAGGCGAACCGCACCGCTGCCACTTTCCAAAGTTTCGCGGATGGTTGCCAGCGAACTGGCCAGCGTCGGCAGTGGAAAATCGGCTGCGCTGATAGAATCGAAAGCGCGACCACGGCTTGCCACGAGTGCCGCTTCGAGTTCTGCGCGGTGGCGGTCGCTGAATTCAAACTGCCAGTCGCTACGTTCGGTCAGCTCGTCACCGATCCAAGCAGATGGGTGTTCGATTAGCGAGGGCAGTTCTGACATTACGATCAGCAGGTTTATTCTTGTGGCCGGCGAGGTTTCCGGCGCATGATACTACATGATGAGCACGCATGTCTGGATCAGCAAGAGGCGCAGCACGGTTTTAATTTCCGCGTTGCTGGTCTGCCTTTTGGCTGGAGTCGGGTCGCTGCATGCACAACAGCCTGCGAAACATCCTTTGTTGAAGAAAATGGTCGGCACCTGGGCGTCGACTGGCGAACTCCACATCAGCGAGGACGGGTCATCGGTCGCGCTGAGCGAGCAGTGGACAGGGGTGGCTGATGCCGAGGGGAATTTGGTGGTCGAAGGGACCCGCAAGCTGAACGAGGATGAGCAGACCTTTCGCTGGGTGTATTTTTTCAATGCGTCGACGGAATTGTACGAGGCGACCTACACCGACTCGAATTCGGAGGAAGAGAAGACTTGGCAAATTTCCATCAACGAAGCGGACAGCGTGATCGAAATGCAGGCACCGCTTGGTGGTGGTACAACTCTGAGTTCGAGAACCAAGATCAGCAATGACCGCTTAGTCGCCCAAATTAAGATCGTCGATCAGAGCGGAACTGAGGCGGCCAGTGGAACCATTACCCATGTGCGTGAGGGCACCAAACAGGCGGATGACTGATGATATAGGAGACAGGCGGCCGCTGTCGCTGGTGATCTGCCTGCTGTCACCGTTGCTGGTGTTGATGCTGGGTGTCATTGCTTCGCTGGCGATCGTGCTCAAGGCCTCACCTGAGCTGAAGCGCGAGAATGGTCGTGGGCTGGTGCCGCCGGGATTTGAGGTCAGCATTTCGGAACCTGGAGAGTATGTGCTGTGGCTGGTACCGTCGGCGTTAGAAAAGGAAAGTGACGGTGAAAATAAAGCGGCAGCAGCCGAGGACGAATCACCCGAGAGCGATTTGGAACGTTTGCCCGATGGGGCTCGAGTGATGATTTTTCGAAGCGATTCGAAGCAGTTGGTGGAGGTGAAAACGATGCTTAACGGGCGACGAAATTTCGGCCCGGAGCAGGCGGTTTCGCTGGGTACCTTTACGGCGACTCGGGCGATGGATGTTGAGATCAAAGGCACCGGCATTGGCGATGGCGTGACAGTCGCGGTGGCTCCTATGAAGGTGGGGCAAATGCTCAACGTGGCGTTTTCCGTGGGGGTGGTGATGGTCGTTTCGACGCTCGCTTCGATTGTGATTCTGTTCGCCTTGCTGCACCGTCGTAGATCAGCGATCGAAGGTAGAAAAGGCGTCCACAGTCACGCACCGGTCGGGCTGGGATTACGTGAGGAGTAAGGTGTCTGCATAGCTATGGCGGCGGTGGGCTTCGCGAAACCGGACAGTTGACGACGGCGTCGCTCGCTTCGAACGGCGAGTGGAGCGCCCGACCTACAACTCACGGTTGTCGATGACTGTGCGCTGCAAGGTTCCTGGGCGGTGACGAATTTGTCACTGTATCCGCTTTTACGTGGGTGGTGAACAGCACCAGTTTCGCGGCGTTCACAAGAACGATAATAACCAAGAAACAACTCCTCACAACAGACACACCATGAAAAAAACTGTCCTCCTCTCCATGCTTGCCGCCGGTCTCGCGATCGGTTCAGCGCAGGCCGAAGACAAAATCGTCATCAAAGGTTCCGACACGCTCGGTGCCAAGATGGTGCCACAACTTTCCGAAGCTTACAAAGCTGCCGGAAACGAAGCGACTTTCGAGATCGCCGCCGAGGGTTCCTCGACCGCATTCACCAACCTGCTTGCCGGCACCGCCGACATCGGCATGTCGAGTCGCGATGTGAAAGACTCCGAAAAAGACGAATTCACCTCCAAAGGCATGGACTTGAAAGAGCACGTTGCCGCTGCTGACATGATCGCAGTGGTGGTCAACGAAGCCAACAGAGTGGGCGAGCTGAGCCTCGAGCAGGTCGAAGGCATTTTTACGGGTGACATCACTGACTGGAGTGAAGTTGGTGGCAAGCCGGGCGCAATCTCGGCTTACACCCGGAACACTTCCTCGGGCACCTACAAGAGCTTCCAGGAGCTGGCAATGAACAAGCGCGACTACGGCGCTGACACCCAGAAAATGGCCGGCAACGAGCAGATCGCTGAAGAGGTCAGCAAGAACCCCAATGGCATCGGTTACGTCGGTCTGGCATACGCCGGCAAAGACGGTATCAAATCCGCTACGATTGATGGCTACAAAGCCGATCCCAGCGACGTGGACAGCTACCCGATCGCTCGTAAGCTCTACTACTACACGGTTGGTGGAAAGCTCAGCGAAGCGGCTGACAAGTTCCTCGAATGGGCCATGACTGACGATGTCGCCAAGAAGGTCGTCGACCGCGTTGGCTTCATCCCGAACAAGTAATCCGATCGATTACTGAGAATTCACGGGCCCGGTGGGGAATCGCAATCCGATCTCCTGCCGGACCTTTTTTTTTCAAGGATGCACTGTGTCAAAATCGTCACGCTCCCGGTTGCAATAGCTTTTGCGATTCGAGTGAGTAGTGAGTAAGAGACCCGATAGATCTTAGAGATCTTTCCCCCTGCCATGAAGGCTTCAACAGACACCCCCAGCACATTTGCCGAGATTGATTCGTCTAAGGAGACGATGCAATTCACCAGCGGTCGGCGCACTTTTCTGGGTCTCAGTTTGCAGGACGCTATCCGATATTTTTTCGGGGGCAACGCTACGGTGGCGATCATCATTCTGGTGCTGATCTGCGGATTCCTTTTGCACGAAGGATTCGGCTTTTTTCCGGAGCATCATCGCGAACTGAAGCGCTACCGGATGGCAGGTTTGGAATACGTGGCGCTGATCGATGACGAGGTCAGGCTTCATTCGCAGGCGATGGGACAGTTGCGTCAGGCATTTTATCAGGAGATCAACGCTGACTCGGTAGAGCAGCAGGCAGTGGTGGCCGCTTATGGCGCGGTCAAACGGCACGTAGCATCCGAGGTTGAATCGTTGTCGGAGCGCGTAGATTCGTTCGCGTCGCAGGGTGAGGACTTGGAATTTCAAATCGATCTGAAGCGTTCAGCGGTCGACGCGAAAAAGGCAGTGGATGAGCCAGTGCCTCCGGTCATGGAAAAGGACCTCGAGGCGGGAGAGAATGCGTTGGCGGGGGTCGACGAGAGAATTACCAAGGCGAAAAATTTGTATATCAACGGCGTTCGCGAAACGATAGACAGGATCGAGATGTCGGACGTCGAGGATGTTCCGCATATCTCTGATAGCGCGTGGGACTCAGTGGTCAGAGGCGTCGGTGACGCTCTCATCGATGGCGAGAAGCCGGTGTTTATCGCCGCCCTGGAAGATGTCATCGAGGAGCGTCGGGAAGCGGCTCGGCTTGTTCATGCGGATTTCGAAAAGACCATCAACGATCTGAACGCCGCGATTCGACCCGGCAAGAAGTTGTGGTCAGAGTTACGCAAAGATGCGACGGAGATCAAAGCGGAGGCGGTAGCCGAAGCAACCGCGCCGGAGCGCAAGGCGGCGTTGATCGGTTTTGCGGAGGCCAGCGATGATTCTGCGGAAAAAGCCAAACGCATGGCCGAAGCGGAAGCGGTGGTGATCGCGAAAGTCGACTACGCCGAACGGACGAAACCTTTCTATGCATCGGTCGCCGCACATGCAGAAATTTCGAAGCAATTGCAGCGTGACGTCGCTGCGGCTCTCCGGGCGTTGCCGGAAAAAGCGACGGAGAAACAGGCTGACAAGGGCTTGCAGACAGCTCGTCAACATCTGGTCGACTACGTTCCTTTTCTGGAAAAACAGCACCAACGCATCGCCGACTGGCGTCACGACAAGCGCTACTCGTTGGGGCGTTCGATGATGGCTTTCATCGTCGGCACGGAATGGATCACCAACAGTTCCTGGCAGGATTTTTATGGCCTGCTGCCGCTGTTTATCGGTTCATTGCTAATCGCAGTGGTAGCGATCGTGGTGAGCATGCCGCTCGCGGTTGGTGCGGCCATTTACGTCAATCAGTTGGCGCGTCGCAGTGAGCAGAATGCGATCAAGCCGATCATCGAATTCATCGGTGCGATTCCCTCGGTGGTGTTGGGATTTTTCGGAATTCTCGTGCTGGGCACCACGTTGCGGGCGGTGAGTCAGGTCGAGTGGTTGTCGTGGGTGCCTGGATTTCCAATGGCGGAACGCCTGAACATCCTCACTGCAGGCTTGCTGCTCGCCTTTATGGCGATACCGACCATTTTCACGCTGGCTGAAGACGCGATCAACAATGTGCCCGCGGCTTTCTCCGAAGGTTCGCTGGCGCTCGGGGCGAGCAAATTGCAAACCGTGCTCGGCGTTGTCGTTCCGACGGCCCTCTCGGGTATCGTCGCGGCCATTCTGCTAGGCTTTGGCCGAATCATCGGTGAGACGATGGTGGTGTTGTTGGTAGCAGGTAACAAGATCGCCATACCGGACTTTACCAAGGGACTCGGGGTGCTCACACAGCCAGCGCACACCATGACCGGTATCATTGCTCAGGAATTGGGCGAAGTGGATGCCGGGTCTCTGCACTGGCGAGCGTTGTTTATGGTTGGCTTGGTGCTGTTCCTTATCTCGCTGCTGATCAATTTTCTTGCTCAGCGCCTCATCAAACGTTTTCAGGCTATTTAAGGCTCAGACACTCGTTAAATCGTGAATCAGGAATCTTCAGACAACAATCCGTTCGTTGCTTCAACGTCGCGACGATCGAAGATCGACGCCACCGTACAGGTGGGATTTTGCGCGATTACCTACTTCATCGTGCTTTGCGCCGTGGTGGTGTTCGCCGATATAACGATCAAGGGAGCGCCCGTGGTGTTTCCCAAAATTTTCGGTCATGGCGGTCCGGTAGTTAATACCGATCTGTTCACTAAGGATCCCGAAACCTTGGTCGTTTTCGAAGACGCCGACGCCGACAAGATCGCAATGGGATTCGGTGAGTTTACCGAATACAAGGCGGAGAATCCATCTGCCGTAGTCAACAACGAGCACACCTACGCTTTTTCAGCGGGCGGTGTTCGCGGTCCGATTTTGGGAACCATTTTCCTGATAACGATCTGCATCGTAGTTGCGCTGTTCATCGGCATCGCTACCGCCGTCTATCTGAGTGAATACAGTAGTAAAGGGCGAGCGGTGGATGGTATTCGGCTGGCGATTCTCAATTTGGCAGGCGTGCCATCGATCGTCTTCGGCTTATTCGGTTTGATGTTCTTTTGCTTTTTCGTGCCCGTCATCACGCAGACGCCGATTGATCGGCCCGGCTTCGAGGTGCCGCCGATTCCGTTACCGTTTGGCTACTTTATTAGTTTTCAAGGGTGGGGAACCTGCATGTTGGCGGGCGGCTTTACCCTCGCCGCAATGATTCTGCCGGTCATCATCACAGCCAGTGAAGAGTCGCTAAAGGCGGTGCCTATGGGGTTCCGGGAAGCGTCACTGGCGCTCGGGGCGACCAAATGGCAGACCATTCACAAATCGGTTTTGCCGTATGCCTATCCCGGCATCCTAACCGCATCGGTGCTCGGCATCACTCGGGTGGCCGGTGAGACCGCTCCTATCATGTTCACCGCTGCTGTGGCGCTTCGCGATGAACTGCCGTGGCAGGGGCTCGATGGTTCGGGGCTCGGTGCGGTATTCGATTTCCTGGGGCAGTCAGTTCAGGCGCTGCCGTATCACATTTACACGGTCGCCTCTAAGATACCTCAAACTGAATACACCGAGCCTATGCAGTACGCCGCCGTGTTCATCTTTATGCTGCTGGTCATGGCGCTGGCCGGCCTGTCAGTCTGGTTGAGGGTGAGGGCTCGTGCGAAGCTGAAATGGTAAACAGGTAGGCATTAAAAAAGACCCGTTCAGATATCTACGATGACGATGACCAAAGCCAAACATTCTATGGAAAACGCCACCCCAGCGACTACCTCATCAGCCGTGGCGACCGCCGAGACATCGACTCCGAGGACGATCATTCAGATCGATGACGTCAATTTCAGCTACGATGGCAAGGTCGACGTGCTGCGTGACATCTCACTCGACATTTTCAATCGGCAGGTGACCGCCTTCATCGGGCCGTCCGGTTGCGGCAAGTCGACGCTGTTGCGTTGCTTCAATCGAATGAACGACCTCATCCCCGGAGCCGGGGTGAGCAAAGGGCGGATAAGTATTCTAGATACCGACATCCACTCTCCCAAAGTCGACGTCATCGAACTGCGCAAGCACGTCGGCATGGTATTCCAGAAGTCGAACCCATTTCCCAAGAGCATTTACGAAAATCTCGCCTACGGCCTGCGCATTGCCGGCGAGCGCAATCGCGAAGTTATCGATCAGGTGGTCGAAGAAAGCCTGCGCGGTGCGGCCCTCTGGGAAGAGGTCAAAGATCGCCTGAACAAGAGTGCCCTCGGTCTGTCAGGTGGTCAGCAGCAACGCCTGTGCATCGCGCGCGCAATCGCCGTGAAGCCACGCATATTGCTGATGGATGAACCGTGTTCGGCGCTCGATCCGATCGCTACCGCCAAGGTTGAGGAATTGATCAATCAGCTGAAAGAAGAATACACCATCGTCATCGTTACTCACAATATGCAGCAAGCGACGCGAGTCTCAGACCGAACGGCATTCTTCTATCTGGGCGAATTGATCGAGGTCGACGAGACCACGAAGTTGTTCTCAAACCCCTCACGGACAGAGACTGAGGACTACATATCAGGCCGGTTTGGCTAATTCTGCGCAAGAAATTATTAATTTTGAGAAGATTACGATTTTCGAGGCGTGAAATCGCGATAATAAGTGAACAGAGTTGACATTGTCACTCTGGTTTGCTTGAGTCGGCCTCTTTAATGGGGATCTCTAACCAAATGCTCTTGCTGAGCAGTGCCAGTCGTTTGCGCTTTAGCAATTTTTTCACTGTCTTGTGTGGTGCGAGTATTGCGCTGTGCGCGCTTTCTAACGGTCTTGCGCAGCAGTCTGAAGGCGGAAGTGATCCGCTGTCCAAGCGGCAAAGCGGTGCCGAAGCTGCAGCGAATGCGGTTCGTGGCGGTGATCCCATGGTTCCGAGCTCTCCGGCTCCTGATGTAGAATTACGGCCTGAACCCCGGGCGATTTTCGCGAACACGGCCGAAGAGGCGGCAGCCGCCGACCAGGCCCTCGCCGAACACGAGGCAAAAACTGGACAATCGCAGACAGCGCCTGTCTCCCGGACGGCTGTAGTGACTGAATCAGCGGCTGAGCCGAAGAAAAGGCGTGGCTTTTTAAGTCGTCTTTTTCGTCGGGGCAAAGACCAAGCGCCCGAAACAGTCGTCGCTGTGCCGCAGCCTCCGATTCCGTCGGAATCCGATTTTGACCCATCTCCTGATACAGTGCTCTCAAACAGTACCTCGGTCGGCGAAGGCCAATCCGTATCCAGCGGCGCTGCGGTAGCCGCCGCTCCGTTCGGCGCACATGCTGGTGTCGAGCCTGCGGGAACGGGTAACGGTCGCACTTTGATCGAGCTTGAATCGCAGTCGGATGGTATGAATCGCTTTCCGCACACCGATATGCCGCACACCAAGAGTGCGCGGACAGAAACGCAGATCGATCGCATTATCGAAGCCGTCACCTCGCTCTACGCCGAGCGTGCAGATGGGGTCAACGATCTCGAGATGGGCCTCGACTTTGCCTCGTTGCCTAATGTCCCAAAAGGCTTCGACGCACCGTGGAGCGGAGCGATCACTCGCCAGATCTGGGGCAGTCAACAGCGAGTCAGCCGCGGGCTGTTCGGGGTCTACGCCAGTGCGCTGGAAAATTCTCACCAGGTCAAAGCCTTCAGTGAAATTCCGTTGATTCGCGAAACCGGCATTCAGGAGGCCCGTGGCCAATTTGATATCATTTCGTTCATCGATGGTCGCACCTCTCATCTCGACGAACCGACCAGTTCAGAACTGACCACCGGTCAAGTCGGTGGGCGATTTCTCGAAGACCGCACCGAGGGCGAGATCGGCGTGCGCAAGCAATTCGTCACCGGCACCGAAGTCGCCCTGTCAAATCGACTGTCGACGCTCGACAACAACTCGCAGTTCACCAGCCCGAACCCGCAGACCTCGTCCGAAATTGTCGTCTCGGTGACTCAACCGCTGCTGGCTGGCGGAGGCTATCATTACAACACGACCCGTCTTAAAGTCGCCAAGCTGGACTCAAAAATGGCCGCCGCCGAGTACCTGCGGCAACTGGAGTCTTACCTTCTCGAAGTGAATCGTGCTTATTGGGGCGTCTATCTCGCCCGTGCCGGCTATCTGCAGAAGCGAAATCTGGTCGACCGCACCGAGGGTATTGTCGGACAGCTTCAAGGACGCCAAGGTGTCGATGAAAGCGCCAACCTCAGCGAACTGCTGCGCGCCCGCTCATCACTGGCGCAGCGTCGTGCATCTCTGATCCGCAGTGCGATGGCGATTCGCACCTCCGAAGCCCGTCTTCGTGCTCTGGTCAACGATCCGGAATACAGCCTCGGTTCGAGCAACGAGTTCGTTCCGTCGACCTCGCCGATTCTCGGCGGTCCCAAGGAAAACATTCGTGAAGTGGCGCTCGATGCCATCACCAACCGCGCCGAAGTACTACAGAGCGTCTATCAAGTCAAAGCGGCGGGTCTGCTGCGTGATCAGCAGAAGCGCGACCTGCTGCCGACCTTGAACCTCATTCTCGAAGCCACTTCCGCCGGACTCGATGCCAACCGTGATCTGGGTGGCGCCTATGACGACAATACCAACAACGATCTCGGCTGGTTGGCTGGTGTCCAATTTCAAGTTCCCTGGGAACGCAATTTTGCCAAGGCCCGCGTTTCACGCCGCAATTACGAGCTTCGCCAGCAACAACATCAACTGCGCGCTACCATCGATAACGTTCTGCTTGAAGCGATCGTTGCCTACCAAGAATTGCGCACCTCGTATCGTGACATGCAGGGCAAGTATCAGGCCGTTCTCGCCACTCGCGAGGAACTTGAGCAACTGGAAGGACGTCTCGATGTCGACACCGATGACGAACGCACTGTTGGTTATCAGTTGCAGTTGATCCTCGACTCGATCGAGCGCAACGAATCCTCCGAGGAACAATTCTTGGTGAGCGTCGTGCTCTACAATGTATCGTTCACCTCTCTCGACCGCGCTCGCGGCACTCTGTTGCGCCAGCATGGCGTCGAAATCCGTCGCGAAAACGACGGAGAAATGGAGACCATCGAGGCCGGTCTCGGTTCGCGTCCTTCGGATGGCGGCGGCAAGTCGGGTGGCGGTAAGTCGGGCAGTGCCAAGTGAAGGGATAGCCTCAACCCACCTGCTTTCCCTGCTGGCATTTCCATTCCGATTCTGGCACACTTGTCAGGGTGAAAGGTGGTGTATGGATCAATCGACGGCAGTTGCGCGGGCTGTTGGTATTATTGGCGTTGTTGCCGTTGGTGCCGACGGTTTTGATGGTGCGCATGATGCTCGACAGCGCACAGCGTGAGCGGGATGTGGCGGTTAGTGAGGCAAGTTCGGTTTATCGTGATCGGTTAGCTCGCTATCTCGATCGCTATTCGCTGGCGGTAGAGGCAGATAAGGGGCGCGCATGGACGGAGGCGGACGCCGGTGCACTGGCCGGCTACGCGCGACGAATTTTCGGCGACGGAGTTTCAGCGCGTGCCGAATCGCCAAATGGCAGGGTCAGTGCGGAAGTGGGTGGACGAGTGACGCGTGATGCCATGATCGCGCGGCTATCTGATGGAGCATTTGAGAACTGGGTGGTTCGGCTGGACGGTTACGTCGAGCTGCCGGACAGTATCGACGAAAACTTGCACGACACCTACCGCAAGGCCGCGATGATCATCGTGGCAGTAGTGCTGGTGGCAGGGTTATCGTACTTCGTGGTGAGTCGTCGCATTCGCGTCGATGGGCTCAAGGCGGACTTGATGAGCACCGTTTCGCACGAGATGAAAACTCCGTTGGCGTCGATGCGAGTGATGCTCGAGACCTTGTCGGATGGTGCAATCACCGACGATGCACAACGCGACGAATATCATCGCATTTTGCTGCAGGAAAATCATCGCTTAGCTCGCTTGGCGGAACAGTTCCTGACCTCAAGTCGCCTGGAGCGCGGCGAGGTGCGTTTGCCGCTGGCAACGGTAGATGTCGGCAGCTTGCTGCAGGAGATCAGGCTGTCGATGTTGCCCCGGGCGAGCGAGCGCGGTATGCAGATTGAGATCAAATGCGATGGCGGAGCGGTGGCAACGGTTCTGGCCAATCGTGACGCGCTGGTGGCGGTGTTAGATAACCTGCTCGACAATGCGATAAAGTACGGGCCCGAAAATTCCGCCATCGCGCTGTCGGCGGATGCGAGCGGCGGGCGAGTGATCTTTGCTGTCAGCGATCGGGGAGGAATGCTGGAGGCTGACGAGGCGAAACGGATCTTCGAGCGTTTTTATCAAGCAGATGACCGGCTTTCACGACGGGGTGGTGGGGTAGGGCTGGGCTTGTCGATCGCGCATAAATTGACCGAGCTGATGGCAGGATCCGTTGGCTGGAAGGCGACGGGTGAGGGCAACTCATTTTATGTCGAATTGCCGGCGGGAACGGCAGAACGCCCACCTGGGACAGAGCGTGAATTGCCGATGAATCATGTCTAAAAAAGTGCTTATCGTCGAAGATGATCCAGCCTTGTTACGTGGCATCGCTGACAACTTTTCGTTTCGCGGTTACGCGGTAGATACCGCTACCGATGGAGAGTCGGGTTTGAAAAAGGCGCTTCATGGCAAGGCTGACCTGATCATTCTCGACGTTATGTTGCCGGGTGTGAACGGTTACGAGATATGTCGTTGCCTGCGACGTGAGGGCGTTCAGACGCCGACGATTTTTCTGACCGCCAAATCCGAGGAATCGGATGTGCTGCTCGGCTTGGGGTTGGGGGCTGACGACTACATGACCAAACCATTCAGCATTCGCGAGCTGTTGGCACGCGCCGAGGCGGTGCTGCGTCGTGGTGCGGCAAGAGGTGGAGCGTCGAACGGGACAATCACTGAAGCAGAAGATTCAGAGCTCAGCTTCGGCGGGTATATTTTAGATCGGCAGGCGCACAAGTTGCGATGCTCGAACGGCGAAGCAGTGGCCTTGTCACCGAAGGAATACGATCTTCTGAAATTTTTGGTCGAGCGATCGGGCCGGGCATTGAGTCGCGCCGAGATCATGGACGAGGTCTGGGGGTATGACAGTGCGGTGACGCCGCGCAGTATCGATCGATTCGTCACGGCCCTGCGCAAAAAGCTGGAGACGAATCCAGCGGAGCCGGAATTTATCGAGACAATTCGTGAATTCGGTTACCGGTTCCGCAAGGGGCTGTCGAAATAGTCCGGAAATCCGTAAAACTTTCGATTGCCGCATGGCGGTGAGTTTTTTAAGGTGGCTGCCATGAAGCGAGTGACAGCGGGACTATTGGCGGCAGGGTTGATGCTTGGAATGAGCGCCTGTCAGAACAGCATGGGCGGCTATAAGCGCCCAAAGGTGGTTGCCAGCAGCATTGCTGCGCCGAGCGGTTTCCTGCAGTCGGGCTTCGGGCCGCTGGAGCAGTGGCTAAGCGAGCGTTACGACGTGACTTATCGAAACATGAAGCTCGGTGGGACGGCGCGAGAGAATATTTTTTCGCAGGAGCCCATCACTGAGATTCACTATCAGTTCGAGGATATCGGACGTAGCGGTCTGCTGTTTCATCTCAAGGAAAATAACATATCGCGACGTGAGATTCTCTACAAGGTTGCCCGCCACTATGGTTTGCAGATGACGGTGGAGAACGTCAACGGGAAGCCCGCTTACGTACGCATCGTGGGCACGTCGAAGGGCTCGCGATTCAACCCCGGGGAGTCGATTCCCGATGAAGGTGCGGTGCGGGAGTTTTAAAGGTCGTCATTTTCCGCAGCGGAGCGGAGACGGAAGATGCGAATGCTCCAAAAGGCTTCGACGCCGTAAATGTAGTCGGTTTCTTCGAACTGCGACGTGTCGTGCAGCATCTGAGCGATGTCGGGCATGGCCTTGACCAGTTCGTCGTCGTTGGTGGAGTAAACCCAGAGAGGTTTGTCCGAGCTGCGACTGCTCTCAATAGTCTGGGAAAATGACGCGGTATCTTTCACTGCCACCGTTCTCGGATCGTAGCTAGCCACTTGCCCACTGCCGGGGCCTATGGCGACGGTGTTTTTGCGAAGATGCACGACGGACAGGGCGGGGCTTTCTCCGCGTACTGCTTCGACCGCTTCGCGAATCGGGTGCCTCGCATAGTCGATCTGCCGTTGAATCGGAGCCGCTGCCAGACCGGCGTAGCAAATCATCACTACCAAGGCCGAAAGCACCCCTGCGGGCCGATTGTAGCGCCAGAGCATCTGGGGGATCATAGGCAGGCTGATGCAAAACGGAATCAGTAGGTAAAGCAGATACCAACTGTGAAATACCATCGGTTTGATGGTCACATGAATCAGGGCCAACAGCACAGCGGCCAGCGCCGAGATGATGGGTAGGCGGAGCTTAGGATAGTTCAGAATCCCCCACAAAGCTCCGACCATACTGAGTGCGGGCACAATGGCGGCGATCAGCCAGTAGCGCACACCGCCGAGGCGATGCCAGGATTCTAGATCAACACCGAAGGCTCTCGGGTGATGTCCATCATACAGTGGGATGCCGGCGCTGAGATGGGTCCAGATATTGAAAAAGTAGTCCCGGTTCCAGGCTTGGGGCAGCTCGTAGGGCGACTCCAGCCAACCGAGCATTTTCAGCAGCGATGGCGTCATGATTTGCACAAAAATGGCAGCGCCGAGCACGCTGACGGTCGACCAGCGTCTGAAGGAATTGCCATCACGCTGAAAGGCGATCATCAGGAAGATCCCGATGTTGATCGTGGCAACAAGGTATAGCGCGGCGGGAAAACAGAGTAGGCAGGCGAGTTGGCAAATCCCATAGAATGACCAGGGGATCCATGACTTTTGCTGCCTGGCGAGAATCAGGAAAATCAGCATCATTACGGCGAACAAAAGCATCGCTGAGTAACCACGTGCTTCAACGCTGTAGCGCACGTGCCACGGGCTCAAGGCCAGTAACCAAGCGGCAAGGATCCCCGCGAAACCAGCGCCGGACTGCCACAATAGGACAGCCAGAGCGAATATCGTCATCAGGCCAGCGACCAAGGGTAAATACCTCGTCAGCTCCTCATGAATCGCCTCGTTTTCGCCATTTCGGTCGACGCACAAATCGAGCGTCAGACGGCTGCCGACCGATTGCAGCACGTGATTGTTGCCAGTGACGTTGTAGAACCAGGTCCGTTTCCAAGAGACTGGGTAAAATTGAACTTCGCCTTGGGCGTCGAATTTGTGCGAGCCGTGAATGAATTTACGGTAGGCGACTTCTTCGTCGTTCCAGAAGCTGTGGTTGAGTCGCGGGTAGCGAATGGTTCCTGCCGCTAGAGCCGCGAGCAAGACCAGAGCCCAGAACCAACCCCGGTGAAGTCCATCCGGAGAGCGCCGAGCGGCCAAGGATACCGATGTCGAGCATTGTGTCGGCGAATTTTGTTTTCCAGCGGATAGCGGCTCGGTCTCACGTCGTGCCCACCATGGTGAGGCAAGCAACCAGACTCCAAGCAGGATCAGGGCAACCAAGGCTCCCAGATGCAGCCCCAGATCGATAGTCTCCTCGATTTTTAAATGGCTACCAGACAGTAACGGAGTCAGCCCTTTCAGTGTGGCGGTCCCGGGGGCAAAAAAGAAATAGCTGGCGGCCGCCACCCATCCCACCGCCGTCGTATACAGCGGAACTGTGTAGTAGCGCGCCGATAGATGCTTCAGAACCTTCTGCAATTTCGACAGACTGCGGCGCAGTGAGGCAGATCGCGGCGGATCGGATGATGATGGTTCGAGGGGCAAACGCAGCTGAGCGAAGATGACAGGTGTGGGAGCTCCTCAACCGAGGCCAAGCGAGCCGACGACTATTTTGCCGAATCCAGCAGGATGCTTGGCAATTTTTTTAGTTCCGATTCAGTGATCGAGTCATCACCGTTGGTATCCAATCCGGAAAACACCCTTATGGCGCCGTCCTCGTATTCACTTTGACTGACAGACTGGTTCTTGTCGGTGTCAAAAGCGAGGATGGCAGCCTTGATCAGCGCTGAAACCAGCATCGCGCCGAGATCGCCAAATTCGTCGCGGATCGGATCAGCCAGTTGGTCGAGTTCGGCGGAGGTTAAGCTACCATTGCCGTCGCTATCTATTTCTTCAAAGCCATCAGCGATTCCCGTCTGCCACTCGGCGCGGCTGATCTTATCATTGGAATCTGTATCAAATTGTTTACTGACCAAGCCTCCCAACGCATCGAGGCCGGGTATTTCAGCGAACGCCGACGGAGCTGCCGCGGAGCCAAAAACCAGTAGCAGGACTAAGCCGAAAGTGGCCGGAGCATTCGCTCGGCGGAACCGGGGGATAGGATTCATGGGCGGACTCATAGCAGATATGCGCACAAAGGTCAATCGGGCGACCCGTTAGGCCACAGCGCTCTGCTGAGCCAAAATCAGTGTTGGTGCAGCGAACTGCGCGGCGTATTTTTTGATTGGAATTTTGGTCTGCGCGGGAGACGGTAGGCAAGTCCGTGAGGTTCGGTTGCATCGATGATATCGCTGGATCTGCAAAGCGCGCTCGCCCAATGCCCGTGCGCTTTTACTCACTCACTTCATCACCACTCACAACACCGAGCCATCCCAATCATGAAAAAGTCTCTTTTCGTTTCTACACTGAGCGCGGCAGCGCTGCTCCTGTCGCCGACTCTCGCGAGTTCCCAGGATGAGGGCGTCGTTCTGCGTCCGCGGTACAATCCCGGTTATACCTACGATTTTAGCCAAGACCAAAAGATGACCATGATCATCACGCCTCCCGGTTCCGAGGAGAAGCTTGAGACCAAAATCTCCAGTGAATTCGGAATGACCGCCATCGCCACCAAACGCGACGAAGGCGAAGGAGTGAAGGTGGTGACCACCATCGACGTCATTAAAATGGAAATGAATAACCCGGCGCTGGGCGGAACGATGGGCTTCGACTCCACAGCTCCGGACGACGGAACCAATCCGCTGGCCGGTCCGTTCCAGGCCATGCTCGGCAAGAAACTGGTCCTTTTCTACGATACCGAAGGCAAAGTGGAAAAAGTGGAAGGCTTCGACGAATTCATGAACAGCGCTGGTTCCGCCGCGATGTTCACTGAAGAACAATTCGTCCAGATGGCAGACCCGGCGGCAATGATGGGCCTCGACAATCAACCCAAGAAGGTCGGTGACAAATGGAAAGCCAATCCCGACGCCGACCTTGGCGAAATGGGCAAAGTTTCAATGCCGATGGAACTTACCTATTCTAAAAACGAAAGCTTCGAAGGCAATGAGTGTGCGCGTATCGACATGGATGGCACTGCCGAGTTTAAGCTGAACCTTCCCGAAGGTCAGGGGGGCGGTAATGTCACCAGCGACGATTCGAAAACTGACGGCTACTACTTGGTTGATGCCAAACTCGGTATGCTGCGGAAGAGCATGATGAACATGAGTCTGACCATGAACATGAATGTCGGCGGACAGATGATGACGATGCCGATGAAGCAAGTCGCCACCTATCGGCTGAACTCGGTGAAAAAGACCGAGTAGTCTTTAGTCAGCGGGTCTCGGGGGCACCGCTGGCATGGCTGGTGTCCGCGGCAATCTGAGTTTCCATCGTTGCGCCCGGGCGTGACGACTGGAACAGGATCACCGGGTGCGGAACCGCTTCGGCGAGATGTTCTACGAGCGTGTCTTCCTGCATGTAAATCAGTTCTACGCCGACCAGCGGTGATGGAGCTTTGATGCTGTAGGCTACGTTCTGCTCGTGTCGGCGAATCAGGTAGCGGACAAACGAACCCCGATAGTCGCGGTAAGTTTCCTCGCGCAGACTCATGCAGTATTTGCGCCAGCGCTGATTCGGATAGGTGTGCGCCACGTCAGCCGGTTTGTCCCAGGTCAATAGTTCGCCAGTATAAAGATCGACATCGCTGCCGTCAGCGAGTGCGCCGCGGACGACGATCCATCCATCGTCGTGCATCGGGTAGGGGGCAAACATCGACCAGTACTGTTCGACGCGAAACAGTTCAGCGATCGGATTGATCGAGCGGGGAAACCATTTTTCGTGACGATCAAAATCGGTCGTCCGGATATTCCAGGCGGTGACGAACAACAGCGCCAGCGCGGCCAGTACGTTGACCGGTCGGCGGCTGCCCTGCAGACTTATATCGGTGGTGACCCGCGGCTGATGGAATGTCCCCGAGTAAAGCAGCGGTGAAAGTCGCTTTGCGCGGCGCGATGCTGCCGGCAGGAAACGGTCCCAAAAATAGGTCGGCAGGAAAGCCATCCAGCCGACGGCGCAGACCCAGGGAAATATGCCGAGCTCCATGGTCAGATTCAAAGCCACCAGATGAAAACCGAGAAAGATCGCGATCACGGCCAGCCGGAAGCGTCCGTGCCAGGCACTGAGAAATGCCGCCGCCGGGCCGACGACCTCCAGCCAGAAAGTGCCTAGAGTCAGCACCTTGAGTAATCCCGGCCAGGCGAGCATGGCGTGACCGAGCGGCTTGGAAAATTGATCGATACTCAGAGCGAGAAAGATCGCGCTGCCCTCGCTGCGCCACGCCGGGTGATCTTTCAGCAGCGCCGAGAACCAGTAGACGAAAGCCAGTTGCAAAAGCAGGCCGGCCGCGCCGATGGAGAAATGATTGTTGCCCGTCGCCGACACGTCGCCGGCCAGATCAGCCCGCCAGGCATCGATCGAAAAACGTGCCCCGGCGGGCAGAAAAAGCATCCAGAACAAGAGCATGCGCAGCAGCGAGTCGCCGCCTGACAGTACAAACGGATTGCGAGCCTGTAGAGAACAGAGCAACACCAGTGATAGAAATCCCGTCAGTCGCGATCGATAGCCAAGCGCAAAAGCCGTGGCGATCGTTGCGGCGATCGCGAACAGTGCCGACAGGGCGGGGACCGTGCCGAACAGCATGTGCAGGCTCAACAGACCGGGGCGGCTGTCAAAATAGCTCTCCATCGCCGCACGCGGCAACATTCCGTCATCCGAGTAATGCGCAGCAAGATCCGGCCAGCGAACGCCCAAGTCACACAGCAAGAGGAGCCCCAGGCCGATGCGCAGCAAAGCCAGGGAGCGCAGATCGATGGCGAAAAGCGAACGCCATTTGCTATGTCGTTGGGGTATCACTAATTATTATAATTACCATAATATAGGACCCTTTTTATGTTTGTTCAATGATAAGGGGTCTTTCGCTGACCCGCGCTTCCGGCATGCCGCCCCAGTTTAAGAACTAAAAAACTCCCCTCCAGGCGGCACAAGCGCAGCATTCTTAAAACGCGAATGGTGAAAAAGTATTTCGAGCTCGAAACTTATTCCGAAACGCTGTGTTTCATTATGAGATATGAAAACGACCCAACGAAAAATAGTGATCCTCGCATTGATCGGTAGCTTTATTTTCGGGTTTGCAGGGGCTCAGGAAGCACCAGGCTCCCTTTTTAACGGTGAACCGAGACGCTTCGTTGTTAACGGATATTCGACTTCGTTCGAGTGGCCGGAAATTTTGCAACGCAAATTGAACCGGTATTTTGACGGGAAACAAACCGTCGAAGTGGTTAGCGCCGTCAAAGGAGTTACACCTATTGCCAAATGGATGGACATTGAAACTGGAGACAAAAGTCCTGCCTGGGAGCAGATTCTCACACCCGCTATCAAAGGTGCCGGAGATGATGTTCCCGTTTATGTTCTCGCCCAGCAGTCTCTTCAATGGGTTTGGGGTGATCGTGCGTCAGGTATTCGCAACGACAGTGATGCAGAGCGAATCGATCGCGGGGTCGAAGTGCTCGATAGCTACACGCGAAAAATCCTCGAGGACGGCGCAAGCGGGGTGGTCATTGCGATGCACATTTACAAGGACGGGATGGAGCCCGAGATCGGCAATGAGCGCCTGGCACTGGCGAAGTTCATCGAATCGAAGCCGGAATCAGTTACTCTGGGACCCGATCTCTGGACGCCAACCAGCAAGGTTTGGCCCCAGGCCTTCAAAGCAGATAAGGTTCATCCCAACATCCTTGGCGCCGAAATCATGGCGCACTATTGGTTTGCGCGACTTTTGGAAATCGACGGCAGAGAGGTGCCTGACTGGAGCGAATCCGAAATGAAGGACGCCGCCAAAAATCCAACTGATGGGGGTGGTCCGGGCGGAATGACCCGGGGCGCGGGCCAAAAAGGAGGGCGGGGAAGTTCGCTCGAAGCGATCACTGAACGTCACGACAAAGATGGCGACGGAGTGGTAACTCGCGAAGAATTTTCTGGTCCAGCCAACGCATTCAACCGAATTGACAAAAACCAGGACGGGAAAATCGCAGCAGACGATTTTGAATCGTCGTCATCTGTCCACGAGCCTTCTGTGGATGCTGCCGATGAAAGCCACGGTGAATTGTCCGAATTTGCCGCAACACTCGGCGCAGCCCGTGTCAGTCCACAGATGTTGGACAAATACGGGCACGAAGGCATTGAGGTCGGTAGCGTCATGCCCGAAATCGAAGTCTATTCTCCACAAGGAAAAGCGGTGCAGCTTTCCCGGCTGTGGGAAAGTCGTCCTACCGTATTGGTCGCTGCATCTGTTTCCTGTGGGCCATCGTGCCAGGGGCTGCCTGATCTCGGTGCCATTGCCGAACACTTTGGCGAAGATGTCTGGGTTGCGGTGCTCTATGTGGTAGAGGCGCATCCATCAGAGGGCGAATCGCCGTACAATGGAGGCGGCAGTGGCCGTGGCAAACCGAAGGGCAAATCACCCTCGCAAAACGGAATCTCACAGCCCGGGACGATCGAGGAACGCCTCGCCAACGCCCGGCAATTGATTTCCCGCCACAATCCAAAAACACCGGTGGTGATCGATAATATTGAAAATGACGCATGGCGAGCGGTTGGCGAGGGGCCAAATATCGCGGTTCTTATCGGGCAGGGAGGAATTTTGCTGGAACGGCAGGGGTGGTTCGACGCCCGTAAGATGACGCAATTGGTTGCAGACCATCTGCAGTCTGCCAAAAAATAGGCCACGGACAATCCGGCTTCGACGATACAAGATGACAACCGAACCGATCCGCAACTGGACCGCCGAATACCTCAACGGCACCGCTCCCTGGGACACCGGCCGCCCCTCCTGCCAACTCAGGTCCTACCTTGATGACGCCGATCTGCCTTGCGGCGCAGCGGTCCTCGAAATGGGATCCGGCACCGGCACCAACGCCATCTTCCTGGCGGAAAAGGGGTATCGAGTGACCGGTGTGGAACTGACTGCCGAAGCGCTTAGCATCGCCCGGCAACGGGCCAAAGCGGCCGGGGTTGTGATCGAGTGGGTTCATGCGAGTGCCCTCGACCCGGGAATCGAACAGGCGTTCGACCTGGTTTTTGATCGAGGTTGCTTTCATGTCTTCGATCCGCTGGAACGAGCAAAGTATGTTGCTGTGTTAGAAAAAATTACCCGCTCTGGATCGCAAGTGTTTCTCCTTTGCGGAAATGCCACCGAAGTAACTCCCGGCGGGCCGCCCGTTTTGCACGAATCTGAGATTCGCGATGCTTTCGCCGGCTCATTCGAAATTGATCGCATCGAAACGTTTCGGCTGGATACAAATACCGAAGGGCCCGGTCCTCTCGCATGGGCCTGCCGAATGAGAAGACGCTAGGCAACAGATCCGCATAGAGTTTTTCCCGGCGATGTGGCAGGATGGGGGCACTTACTCTACCCGTCATTTTTTGAAAAAAGATCACAGCGTATTTGAAGACCTTTCCTTTCACGTTGCTGGTCTGACCGCTAGTTTCCGCCCTTTTGCGGAGCATTGCCTCGCCGAAGGAGGGCTCAAGGGGCAGTATCTCATTGGCATGGCGAGTGTGTATTTTGCCCTTCTGGAAAACGATGACTGCATCGTCAAAGAACTGGTCGATCAATTAAATATTCCCAACGGCACCATGAGCGGGCTGCTCGATCGACTCGAGAAAGAGAACATCATCAAGCGCCGCCCCTGTTCAGTCGATCGCCGGGCGCGGCGCATCAAATTAACTGGCAAGGGGCGCACCATGGAGCCCGCGATGCGGAAGGCCCATCATCGTGGCAACCTGGTCGTCGAATCAGGGCTGAAAGATTCCGAAATCAACGAACTGAAACGACTTCTCACTATTGTGCGAAGTCAGATCGACGAGGACCTGCAGCGAGGCAACCGTGATCCAGTCGCGTAGGGGGTATCAACCTTGTGCAGCCGCGAATCCGAACACCGGGGGAGAATGAAGCGATCAGACGACGAGGCCACAATCGTGATTGACGGAGAGCTTGCTGAGCGGTTGGATACACGGGCAGCGAAACGCCCCGTCAAGCGCTGTTGAAAACCCCCTCTATGAACCGTCGCGATTTTCTCAGCCGTGCCTCAGCCCTGCCTTTAGCAGTGGGCGCGGATCTGGTGTTTTCGCAGGCGGCCGGGGCGCAGCAAGTGGTCGATGTGGTGGCGGCGGATTTTGAACGGCTCGCCGACGTGGCGCTTGGAGCAGCGGCGATGGCGGGAGCGGGCTACGCAGATTTTCGCATCGAGCGCAGTCGCTCGGAAAGCATTTCAACACGCGAGCAGATCGTGCGCGGTGTGTCGTATCGGGAAAGCGTTGGCTGTTCGGTCAGGGTGTTGGTGAATGGCACTTGGGGCTTTGCTGCCGGGGCGATCGGTGATGGCGACAGCGCAGTGACCAAACTGGCGCGGCAGGCAGTCGAAGTTGCGAAGGGACTTAACTCATTGCAGGCGGCACCGGTGGTGTTGGAGGACGTGCCCGCCTATCGCGATACTTGGCGGCAGAAGGTCGAGATTGATCCCTTTTCCGTTCCGCTGGAGGAAAAGGCGTCTCTGCTGCTGGAACTGAATGGCACGGCGGCCAAAGCCGGAGCGAATTTTTGCAGCTCGAGTGTTGCGCAGGTCAGCGAAGAAAAGTGGTTCGCTTCCAGTCACGGCAGTCGCATCGTGCAAGCGCGGACGCGGGTGTTTCCGCAGTTCACGGTGACTGTGCTCGATGAAAAAAAGGGCGGTTACGCGACTCGCGATAGTTTTGCGCCGCCACGCGGGCGGGGCTTCGAGTATCTGCGTGGCTACGATTTTTCGGCGGAGTCGGCCCTGGCGGTCGAGCAGGCGAAGGAAAAAATGGCCGCGCCGTCGGTGACGCCGGGTGCAATGGATCTGGTCATCGCACCGAGCAACCTGTGGCTGACCATTCACGAAACGATTGGTCATCCGACGGAGTTGGATCGGGCGCTAGGCTATGAAGCCAACTATGCGGGCACCTCGTTCGCTACACCGGACAAATTGGGCGAGCTGAAATACGCAAGCGATCTGGTGACCATGGTCGGTGATCGCACTCAAGCGACCGGACTGTCGACAATTGGCTATGATGACGACGGCGTAAAAACCGACGGCAAAGAGTTTAAGATTATTGATTCAGGAAAATTTTCCAATTATCAGATGGCGATCGGGCAGGCGCAGAAAATCGGGCGCACTGAGAGCAACGGCTGTGCCTACGCTGATGGCTACGATGCGTTCCCGATTCAGCGGATGCCGAACATTTCACTGCAACCAGGGCCTGAACAGATCGCTGCTCAGGAGCTGATCGCCGATGTCGAGGACGGCATTTTCATCGAGGGCAACGGCAGCTGGAGTATCGATCAGCAGCGCTACAATTTTCAGTTCACGGGGCAGGTTTTTCATCGTATCCGCGGCGGTAAAATCGACGGCATGCTGCGCGATGTGGCTTATCAGGGGAATTCGGTCGACTTCTGGCGTGCCTGCGACGGATTGGGCGGCAGCGACAGCTACGAGTTGGGTGGCGCGTTCAATTGTGGCAAGGGACAGCCGGGGCAGTTGGCACCGGTTTCGCATGGCGCGGTGCCGGCACGGTTTCGTCAGATCAACATTCTCAACACCGAACAGGAGGCTGGAAAGCAGGCGTCGCGAACCAACGCAGCGTGTCAGGCAAACGCATGGTGCTGAACCAACAACAGGGGCGCGACTTGGTCGAGCAGGTGCTGGCTCTGTCGAAGGCGGATTCGGCGGAGGTCAGTATGGCTTCGTCGCAGAATACCAATATTCGTTTTGCGAACAATGATCTGACCACCAACGGCAGCATCGGTGGTTTGTCGCTGACGGTCAGTTCAAGTTTTGGCACGCGCTCGGCTTCGGTCACGATTGATCGAACCGATGGCGAAGCGCTCAAGGATGCGGTGGCGCGCTCGGAGGCGATGGCCAAGTTGGCGCCGGAGAATCCTGAGTATATGCCGCCGCTTGGTCCGCAGGATTATGCTGAGCCAAAATGCTGGGATGAAGCGACGGCGAGCGCCGGCATGGCGGAGTTGGCTGAAAAGGTAGCTCCGGTTCTGGAGGCGTCGCGCAAGGCGGGCGTGAAGTCGGCGGGTTATCTGGAGCGTGCGGCGGTGTCGAGAATCTCGGGCAACAGCGCGGGGCTGTTTTTGTATCAGCCGGAAACCGGTGTCGACTTTTCGGTGACGTCACGGATCGAAGAGGGTCGTGGTTCGGGCTGGGCGAGTCGACAGTCGACGGCGATGGCTGACATCGATCTGGCACCGGTCGGTCAGCGGGCGGTCGAAAAATCGCTGGCTTCGCGCAACGCAGTGGCTGCCGAGCCCGGCCGTTTCCCGGTCATTCTCGAAGCGTCGGCGGCGCGCGATATAGTCAGCAGTTTGATCTACGAACTCGATCGGCGCAGTGTCGACGAGGGACGCAGCTTTCTGAATGGCCTGGGTGGTTTGGACGCGGTAGGCACGGAAGTGTTTGGCAGCCGAGCGACGGTGAGATCGAATCCGGGCGATCCACGGGTTCCCTCAAGTGTCGCCGACTGGAGTGGCCTTCCGGCGGGTGAGGAGACTTGGATCGAAAACGGCAAGCTGAAGCAACTGCATTGCGGGCGCTACTGGGCGAAGCATGAGTCGATCGATCCTCAGTCGCACCCGAGCAACCTGCTGGTCGACGGTGAGGGCAAGGATCTCGCTGAGTTGATGGGTGGCGTTGAGCATGGTTTTCTGGTGACGCGGCTGTGGTACATCCGCATGGTGCAGCCGCAGACTCTGCTCCTGACTGGCCTGACTCGGGACGGGACATTCTTGATCGAAAATGGCGAGATCGCTGGTCCGGTGAAGAATTTTCGCTTCAATGAATCGCCGATCAATGTGCTGAAAAATCTGGCCGCCAGCGGAGTTCCTGAACGCGTGCTCGGAAGCGAGGGCGCGACGCCGATGCTGGTGCCGCCGATGCTGATCGATGGCTTTAATTTGTCGTCAGTATCGGATGCCAGCTGAGGATCGGGAGCGACATTGGGCTGAAGGGGCGGCCAGGCTGGCGCTCGTCGCTGCTGTCACCGTGATTTTGATAGGTTTGGTTTACTGGTTGTTCGTCCATTGGAGTTTAGGGAATTCGCGGTATCCGGGGCTAATCTTCGCTGAGGACGAGGG
The DNA here is from genome assembly GCA_037969585.1 of Verrucomicrobiales bacterium. GTDB lineage: Bacteria > Verrucomicrobiota > Verrucomicrobiia > Verrucomicrobiales > DEV007 > JBBKXR01. The sequence continues at coordinate 9,594 of JBBKXR010000298.1, read as the reverse complement.
GCGTGGTTGGATGAAAGCCGCTGGGCGATTGACCCTGTCGAGTTTGGCGACGGTGGGGGCTCTGGGTGCGGAAGCTCTGCTTTTTCGTTGGTACTTCCGGTGGTGATTATTTTTTCGCCGGTGGCAAACGGCGTGTTTGCCTTTGCTCAGATTCTTGGCTAATCTGGTGTCATTATGGGTTTATTTAGCAACTTGATGGATAAAGTTTTCGGCAAAAATAAAGCCGAGAAGAGCAGCGGAGTTCCGATCGTGGTTGAGGCTATAGCTGACGAGAAAAAGAGCGTTGATCTCAATGCAGACACGGTTCCGTTGGATGACGACACCGGTGCCGTGGCCGCACAGGCCAAGTCTGGAGCTGCTTCCGAAACTACTGCGCCTGCACCGGTCGAAATGGTCGACGTCGAAGCCAGTCTGGATGCGCTCGAAGAAGCGCATCCCGAAGACCTCGACTGGAAAAAATCGATCGTCGATCTGTGCAAGCTACTCGACATCGACAGCAGCTATGGTGCCCGCAAAGAAATGGCGCTGGAGCTCGGTTATAAGCAGAAGAAAATCGACGCCGATGGTTCCGCCGAAATGAACATGTGGCTGCACAAAACGGTCATGGGGAAAATTGCTGAGAACGGTGGCAAGCTGCCCGCCGGTCTGGCCGACTGAGATTCTCATCGTTAACTTTCAACGAGCCTGTTTGTTTGCGCATGGTAGGGGCGCACTGATCTCAACGAGAGGCTATCGTCCAAGCCAACAAGGCTCAGGAAGCCCGCCACTACGGCCTGGCTTCGTCGCCGGACGCGAAGATGTTTGCGTAAACTTGCTCGTAACCAGCCACCATGGTTTCGATGGAAAAATGATTCTCGACGCGACTCCGGCAAGCCTTGCGATCGATGTCCGCTAAGCGGTCGATCGCTTCGACGGCTTCGGCAACGCTGTTGACGAGATATCCGGTCTCCTCGTCAGCGATGACTTCGCGGCATGAACCAAGATCCATTGCGATGACCGGCACTCCAGCGGCGTTCGCTTCGGCGAGGACGAGACCAAAGCGTTCGGGGATGGTGTTGAGATGAAGCAGGGCGCTCGCCTGTGCGAACAATCGATTCTTGCCCGAGTTGTCGACGGGGCCGACGTAGCGAATTCTGTCGTCGTCGATGTGGGGTTCGACTTGCTCGCGGAAATATCGTTCGTCCTGAATAATCCCAGCGATGACGAGTCGCCTGCCACTCTGTTGCGCGACTTCGGTGGCGAGGTGAACGCCTTTGTCCGGGTGAATCCGACCGAGAAAAATGAGGTCGTCACCGGCCTTTTCTACCAGCGGGTAGAGGGAGAGATCAATTCCGTTGTAGACCGTGGCCAGGTAGTTTAAGCCCTCGGTCCGGTCGGATTCGCTGATCGAAACAAAGTTGCCATCACGATATTTTTCGTAAACCGGCATGATTTTCGGTGACGAAAACCCGTGGATGGTCGTAAGCATCGGGGTTTTGATGAGATGGCTGAAGCTGAGAGCCATGAAATCGTAGTGGCTGTGTATCAGGTCGAATTCTGCCGCGTGCTCGAACATTTCCGAGAGGTGCAGATATTCGGCAACCTTGGCATCAGCTTCGGGATCTTCCTCATAGCCTTGCGGCACGACGGCGTGCAGGCGGGCTTTTGTGATCGAATCTGCGGTTGCGAACAAAGTCACGTCCCAGCCGCGGGCGACGAGACCTTCGGTAATATTGGAGGCGACGGTTTCCCAGGCTCCATATCGCTCTGGCGGCGTGCGCCACGCTACCGGCGAGAGCACAGCGATTCTTTTATCACGCCATTTTTCGATGCTGGACTGACTCATTGCACTTCGCAGGGAGCCGCAGCGTTGTTTGCGAGTAAGGCCTTCAGCAAATCGTCGAGCAGAAAGCTGGCAACGGCTGAGGAGTGATCGCTGACCGCGAATGGCAGGATCAATTTATCCCCGTGGAGCATGGAGCCGCAGCTATAGACGACATTGGGAACATAGCCTTCCCTTTCGTTACCTTCTGGACTAAGCAGGGGTTCGGGGAGGCGCCCGATCACTTTGGTGGGATCTTCCAGGTCGAGCAACACGGCGCCAATGCAGTATTTGCGCATCGGACCAACGCCATGGGTGATGACTACCCAGCCAGCTTCCGTTTCTATCGGTGAGCCGCAGTTGCCGATTTTCACCGATTCCCACATCTCGCAGGGGCGGACGATCACCTGAGGATCGGACCAATGATGGGGGCTTTCCGAAAACATGATGAACAGGTTTTCGTTATCCTGTCGGGAGAGCATGGCGTAGCGGCCGCCGATGCGGCGGGGAAAAAGTGCCATGCCCTTATTCTGAACTGCGTTGCCATTCAGAGTCAGGACATGAAAATGAAGGAAATCGGTCGTCTCGAGGAGTTGCGGAAGGATGTCGTGGCCGTTGTACGCCGTATAGGTCGCGTAGTAGGTGACCGTGCCGTCGTCATCAACGAAGCGGACAAAGCGGGCGTCTTCGATGCCATTGGTCTCGTTGGTTGAGACCGGGAAAATGATGCGCTCGCTGATCGCCAGCTTCTTTGAAAAGCGAACTTCATAGTTAGAATCTGCCAGCCACTGAATAGAATCCAGTGTGTGCTTCAAATCGTGAGTCGCAGGCTGGTGCTCGTGGCGGACCGTGCCGACGCTTCGGTTCAGATCGCTTCGGTTAAAACTTTTGCCGAGCGGCTCCATAACCGCCGTGGCATAATCACCATCGCAGCCCATTTCATGCAACTTGATGCAGAATCGTCGTTTTTGATAACTGGGGTCGGGAATGATTTCCGGCGCGGTGACAAAGCGGGATACGGGATCCAGCGTGATTCTACTGTCCGCTGAGATGACTCCGGCGCGAAATTCGATCGAAGAGACATGGCCTTCACCGACCGCACGCAGGCTCATGATGAAACGCTGGGCTCCTTCGGGAAGATTGCTCTGGTCCGGGTGCGGCACCATGGAGGGATTGAAAATCGCGGCGGACTCCAGGGCGTATTCTCCGGAAAAGAGTGCACCGATCAGCAGTTGCCGCTCTCGCGATAGCGGACGCTGGGTGAACACGTGCGCTTTTATTTTTTCAAAATGATCCATCAGGATCGACTCGATATCGTAATGCCGATCCTCAAATTCCCGACGCATCTCAGCCAACTCGCAGACGACTTCCTCCTCGGTCAGTGCGAGGGCGCGGCCAACTACGGTGAGGATGAGCCGGTTCTCGCCGGGGATAAACGGACGCAGGATGACGCGTGCACTCTCGGGCAGCAAGGTCACCTCGTGGCGATGGATTCGGATAGAATTCAAAAGTTAGAGTCTTTGGTAGGGATGGGGTATGGGAAAGTGATCAGCTGTTGAGCGCCGTTCATTTCCGCGAGAGCTAAATGATAAGCGAGTGTCGACTCGGCGCCCTGGTTCTCGCTGACACCATCGGCATGGAGGCCGTCGCCGCAGCCGCCGGTTACAAAATCGTAAATGGGTGTGTTGAGATCGTTGCGACCGAGAAACCATTCGAAGGCCCGTTTGGCTTCCTCGTTCCAAGTGTCATCTCTGGTGGCGCGAAATGCCTCGTGGGAGGCCGCGACCATCGCTTGCGCTTCGACGGGTTGTTGATCGAAATCCGCTCTCGATCCTCCGCTTTCATAAAAGCCGTTGCTGCCGATGGGACGGAAGCAACCGGATTGGGCTGTCTGGATCGAAGCCAACCAGCGCAGCGATTTTAAGCCGATCTTGAGCGCCTCAGGGTTTGGCATCCATTGCCCGCTGAGAATCAATGCCTGACTGAGTCGAGCATTGTCATAGGTGAGGCTGTTTTCGAACCAAGGCCAGTCCGCAGTGGAAGACGCCTTCCAGCAGTTTACCAACTTGCCTGTCAAATCCTCGCGTAGGGCATTGATACTGTCGTCTCCCGGATAGCGACGCAGATATTCGTGAATACCAAGCAAAGTGAACGCCCAGGCCCGCGGGGAGGTAAAGCTCGCTACGACTGGATATCCGTGCTCGAACAGTTGCGCAGACAGTCGGCTGTGGCCCGAATCACGTGAGCGTCCTGCACCGGTACCTGCCGCCCACAAAGCCCGCCCGTGGCTATCTTCGCTGCCGAACTCTTCCAGCCAAGCCCAGCCATGACTCATAAAATTCCGAAAGCGCTTACTCTCGTAATCGAAGGCTGCCGCGAGAAAGGCAAGGTAGCTGGTGGCGAGCCGGTTCAGGTTAATCGAGGTGGGTTCGTTGCCCGTCTCATCGAGCATGTTGCACAAGATGAACGCTCTCGCATTGTCATCGGTGCAGTAGCCTTCGTGAAAATTGGGCACGTTGAAGATCGCGTGCTGAAGAATCCCGGTGCCATCGCTCATTCGTAAGATGTGATCGAGCTTACTGGGAGGTAGAGAGTGCGGTCGGCTGTTCAGCGTCCACTCGGCAAAGGCCGCTCTTGGACTTGCTTTCCGATCGGCACAGGCGTGTTGAAAAGACTCCAGATATCTCTGTGCCACCGCTGGCCAAACCATCTCGCGGCCCATTGCGTAGGCCTCTCGTCGAATGCGTTCCATGCGCGGTTCATCGTCGAGTAAATCGGAGACGCTGTCAGCAATCGCCTTCGGATCATGAAAGGGAACCAGCGCCCCTCGTCCGTCCGCCAGCAACTCCTGCGCATGCCAGTAGGGCGTCGAAACGACCGCTTTCCCGGCACCGAATACGTAGGCCAGAGTGCCGGAGGTTACCTGTGCCTCGTTGAGGTAGGGCGTAAGATAAATGTCTGTCGCACCGATAAACTCTTTCAGATCATCCAGAGAAACAAACCGATTATGAAAAATGACGTGCTCTTTGACTCCGCATTTTTCGGCCAGGCGAGTTAAGCTGAGCCGATAGCGTTCGCCTTCATTGGCCAGCAGATGCGGGTGGGTCGCTCCCAGAATCAGATAGACCACCTTGGGATGACGGCGCACGATCTCCGGCAAGGCTTCGATGGCATGCTCGATGCCTTTGCCAGGACCGATCAGTCCGAAAGTCAGGATGACCTGGCGTCCCTCCACCCCGAACTGCTCTTTGTAGATGCTTGAGTCCACGAAATCCATGTCTGGAATGCCGTGGTTAATGACGTCGATCTTGTCGTCTGGAACCGCGAAAGTTTCCCGCAGAATTTCTGCTCCCTTGTTCGCCATGACGACGAGGCGATCGCTGCGCTCGACCAGCTCCTCCATCACTTTGCGCTGCGCCGCATTCGGGTCCTGAAGCACTGTGTGCAGCGTCGTCACGACCGGCATTCGTACTTCCTTCAGCAGGGCCAGCAAATGGCTTCCGGCCGGGCCACCGTAGATTCCAAATTCATGCTGGACGCAGAGAATGTCTGCGTTGCGAAAGTTCAAAAAATCCGCGGCACGTCGATAGGAATCCAGTTCTTTCTCCTGCAGTTCGAACTGCACCCGAGATGGATATTGGTATCCCTCAGGTCGGTCATTGACCGCTCCGACATAGCAAACAGACTCGGAGGCTGCATCTGCGACAGCGTTGCAAAGATCGTGCGTGAAAGTAGCGATCCCGCACAGGCGAGGTAGATGATCGCCAAGAAAAGCTATGCGCCGGGGCGCATGGGGCGGAGTCAAGAAATGCTCCTATCGCATGAAGGCATGACTCAATAGACTTGGGTTGCCTCGATATAGCAATGGGAGTTTCATCGTCAAATTGCCGGTCGGGCCGAGCTTCCCTCTAGCGAATCGTAATGCTACCCAGGTTCAACCAGCCGTCAGGATGTTGGTCGACGTTTGCAAAGCGAAACGGTAAGGCCTTGGCGAGCGGATGATTAACGCGCAGGCGCAACGGGTGATCTCCGGGGGCGAGAGTTTTCTCCAGCGGGATGGTGACCTTCCACTTGATGGGCATTGATGTGGTCGGGAAAACTTCGCTGAGCGGCCAGTTGGTTGCGCTACGTTGGTTGCCGAGGGCAATTTCGATAGGCCAGTCGTGGTAAAAGGGGGCCACACCCCGGTTCTCCAGGGTGATCTCTATCTCGAAGCTTGCGCCGTCATCTACCTGGGAAGGAAAGGTGGCGCTCGTTACATGAAGTTCGTAGCCGAGCGATCGGGCGGCGGCGAGGGCGCGATCATTTTCGGCGAGTGGTAATGGAGTGGATCGTTCGAACAAATCGTGATTGATCAACCAACTGGCGTGCGTGCGCTTTACACATTCGTCGAAGTCCTGGTAACCGCTGTCGTCAGCCGGTGAGTTCGTGCGCAGAATTGCCTGGATCTCCGGTCGAAGTTCGCCGCCGATTGGCTGAGTGCGCCAAAGGTCTTCGGCTCCGGCGGCCTTGATGAGCGGGAGGAAATGCCAGTCATCGGGACCGAGAGTCGTGTAGGCGAAGGAATCGTCGTGCAGCCCGATCGGCCACTCGCTGGCATCGGGCTGGGGGATACGCATCAGCAGGGGCGTCTCTGAAAAGGCGCGGTTGTAGGCTTCTAGGATCCGCCGTTGAATGTCCGGTCCGGGAAACCAATCAGCGTGCGGATAAGTGTGCCACTCACCCCAGAAACCGAGCAGGCCTAGCGTCAGGTAGCCGATGCGCGGGTCGCCGTCATAGCGTTTGCCAAGGGCGGTGATAAATGTCTCCAGCGCCTGTAAAAGTGCTTCATCGTGGTAGTCGGGGCTGACGCCACCGCCATGCTCCTCGTAGGCGTTCATCTTCAGGCCACCTTCGAGAAGAAAAGCGGGAACGCCGGTCGCGTGAGCGGGCGAATCGAGCACGAAGCGCAGTGCCGCCTGATGACCACGACTGGCGATCTCTTCGAGCGCGGGTTCGAAGTGTGCTTCGAAATGGAATAGATCCGCTCCGAACATGACTGCCGAAACCGGAAACGAGGCCCACTCAAGACTGTGCGGAAATGCATTTTCGCCGTAGTCGCCGCGAAACGGCACGAAGCCTTTGAGAGGGTTGTCGGCAGGTGCCGGGGCGTACTTTAGATTACGCGTAACCGGCATGTCGTCGGCGAAAGCTGGAAGCGATAAAACAAGCGCCACCGACCAGATGAGCATCCGGCGGTGGCGACTAGTTCTCACAAGTTGTGATTGAAGCGTATTGTCTCAGCTGCCGCAAACGGCATCGAAGGCTTCCTCAAGAACGCCGAGGCCCTCGCGGAGTTGGGCTTCGTCGATGCACAAGGGCGGACAAAGTTTCACGGTGCCGCCACCTTGACCGACCGGGCCGAACAGCATCAGACCGTTTTCAACGGCAATCTTGACGATCTCCCAGGCGGTATCGTGATCGGGATCGAGACTGCCTTTTTCGGGAACCATCTGAATGGCCGCGACCAGACCGGTGGCTTCGGCGCGACCGACGCGGTCAGGATACTTGGCCTCGAAGTGCTTCATGCGCTCCTTGAGGACGGCTTCGAGGCGGTTGGCGTTACCGATCAGATCGTTCTCGACCAAGTAAGTGATGTTGGCCAGAGCGGCGGCACAGCAGATCGGATTGCCGGTATGGGTCGAGGTCATGCTGCCGGGAGGAAACAGGTTCATCCAGTCGGATTTACCGATCACTGCGGAGAGGGGCATTCCCGAGCTGATGCCCTTACCGCAAACGATCATGTCGGCAATCACGTCGTAGTGCTCGAAGCCCCACATTTTGCCGCAGCGACCGAAGCCGGCCTGGACTTCATCGAAGATCAGCATGGCCTGATTCTCGTCGCAGAACGCGCGCAGCTTTTTCATGAAATCATTGGGCAGTAGAATCGCGGTTCCGCCCTGATAGGTTTCGAGACAGACGCCGGCGACACGAGCTGGATCGACGCCCTGATCGGACAGCGCTTTAAGAAATCCCTCAAAGCTGGTGTCGGTGCCGCGGTAGCCATCGGGAATGGGGACGTTGACCATGCACGGGTCATGATTGACGATCCAGTCCTTCAGTCCGGGAATGCCACCCGCCATCTGCGAGCCGAGCGTGCGGCCGTGAAAGTCACCGTCGAAGGTGACGATGTAGTCTTTGCCTTCGCCGGCGATTTTGTGGCCGTGAGCACGGGCCACTTTGATGGCGCACTCGATCGCTTCCGAGCCGGTGGTCAGCAGGAAAACTTTGTCGAGATAGTCGGGCGCACACTTTTCCAAAATGTAGTCGACCAGGGCGGCTCGTTCGCGATTCGGAAAGCAGTAGGAGTGATGCAAGCGCTGAGCGGTCTCGACGATCGCAGCGGTGGCCTCGGGGCGGGTGTGGCCGGCGTTGGCGACCAAAACTCCTGACGAAAAATCGAGCCACTGGTTGCCATGGCGATCGTAGACGTGCACGCCCTCGGCGCGGTCCCATACGATCAGGGGCTGGCCGCTCATCGACATCGGTTCGCCAGCGCGCAGGTGTTCGACGACTTCGCGGTCATCGGGATGCGGAACCGGCGTGCTTATACTGCGGTTGTCCGTCTTGATCGGAGCTGCCGGCGCGGTGGGAGTGAATTCGTAAGGTTTGCCCATGGCGGGATGATGGACCAGACCGCCGGAGTTTCAACGCCGTATTGACGGGAAGTTTTGCGATTTGATCTTTTCGTCGATCGCGCCTTTCCACTGACGCATTTCCAGACAAGGTTGCGATCATGAAGGACAAACTGAATGAGTGGTGGCAGCAGGTCGACACTGGCGAACTGATGGAGAAATTCATTATTCCCTGGGGCACGAATTTGGTATTCGCCATACTGATCTTTGTCATCGGTCGGGTGGTCTCGAAAATCATCGTCGCGACGATCAATCGCCTGATGCGGCGCAGCAAAATGGAAGTGATGCTGATCGAGTTTGTCGTCTCAATCCTCGGCTGGGTATTGTTCCTGGTGGTGGCGGTCGCAGCGCTCGACAAGCTCGGCCTGGATACCACTTCGCTGGTTGCTGTGCTCGGTGCCGCAGGCCTTGCGATCGGCTTGGCGCTGAAGGATTCGCTGCAGAATTTTGCCTCCGGCGTGATGTTGATCATGTTCCGTCCTTTTCGGGTCGGCGATCTGGTCAACGTTGCCGGATCCGAAGGCGTGGTTGAGGAGGTGAAAATCTTCAGCACCTTGATGCGTACTCCTGACAACCGGGAACTGACCATTCCCAACGGTGCGATTTTTTCTGACACGATCACCAACATCACCGCACGCGAAAATCGACGCATTGATCTGGTCATCGGTGTCGGTTACGACGACGATTTACGAGAGGCGAAGGCGGTTCTCGAGCGCGTCATCAAAGCGGACGAACGGGTGTTAGAAGAACCTGCACCGCTGGTTGCCGTCGGCGATCTCGGCGACAGCTGCGTGAACCTACTGGTGCGCCCGTGGGTGAAGACGCCGGACTACTTCGCGACCAAGTGCGCGCTCACGGAAGCGATCAAGCTGGCGCTCGACGAGGCGGGAATCTCGATCCCGTATCCGCAGCGCGATGTGCACGTGAATGGGAAGATCGCGAAAGGTTAGCTGTTCGCCGTGATCAAAAATGAAGTCTTGAGCCGTCCCGTAGGGACCAGTCTGGTTAGGCGGGGGATTCATCCCTCGATTTTTCCCGAGTGGTATTGCGTCGCGTAGCGACCGCTCTGGATCTGCAAGGTAGGCTGTCGCATCACTGTCAGAGCGGTCGCTACGCGAC
>JBBKXR010000297.1:0-8576 GCA_037969585.1 Verrucomicrobiales bacterium | reverse complement strand
GTTCGGCAGCCTGGATCATGGCGAGGTTGTCGTGCAGAGCGACGCCCAGGCCGTTCCAGCCGAAGCCGGTCAGCAGGGTGCCGCGCAGCCACTCGATCCCGCACCACGCAGCGGCGTTGAGGAAGGCGATCACTAGTGTGTGTAGCGAGGGGGCGAGCCACTTGGGTAGCTTGCGCTGCTGTGCCCAGGCGAGCGTGACCGAGTCTTTGTTCCATCGGCCGACGCTGGCGGCGAAGGCACCGAACAGTCCGAAATAAAGCGCGAGGTAGGCCGCCATCGAAATCCACGCGGCGAGCCCGGCGGCGGTGCTGTCGACGGTGAGGCGCAGCGCGAACAGCCAGTCGACGTTGATCAGGAAAAACACCAAGCCGCTGACATAGCCGAGCGCGAAACCGCGTCGCCACCTCGGTCTGGCCAGCCCGGTTTTTTTCGAAACTTTGGTCGAAGTCGAAAACCACAATGCGGCGAGCAGCGGCAGTTGCCAGACCCAAACGAGGTTGCCGAGATCGTGCTTGGGGTAGCACAATCCGAGCAGCACGCCGGAGATGATCGCGGCGATCCAGGGCCAAGCGAGCTTGGTTCGTGGTGCCTTGTGCTTTGTTCGTTGTTGCTTGGACATCGGTCAGCGGTGGCAACAATGGACCACGAACAAAGAACCGCGAATGCGAACTACGCGAGCCTTGTCTTGATATCGGCGTCGAGCCAATCCCATAACGTGACCAGTGACTCACCGACTTGGGTTTTGATGGTAGCGAGTTCGTCAGCAGCGAAAGTTTCGCCTGCGGCGGGGCGCTTTCGGCCGAACAGGTAGTATTTGATTTTCGGCTCGGTGCCGGAGGGGCGGACGGCGAAGGCGCGGCCGTCTTCGAGGTCGACGATGAGCATTTTTTCGGTGGGAATTTTGTCGCCTTCGGGATCGATGATTTCCTGAGTGGCAAAGTCGCGCACGCCGCTGACCGGCGAGCCGTCGACTTCGGTCGGCGGGTTGGTGCTGTACGACTCGGCGAGGCTGCGGATCTGCGTGGCTCCTTCGGCGCCTTCGAGGACGACGGAGTGGAGTTTTTCGATGTAGTATCCGTAGTCGGCGTAAACCTCGTCGAGCAACTCGGGCAAGGTCTGGCCTTTCGATTTGGCGTGCGCGGCGAGTTCGCCGAACATGACGGCGGCGCCGTTGGCGTCTTTGTCGCGCAGGAAGTCGGAGCCGAGGTAGCCGTAACTTTCTTCACCGCCGAACACGAAGAAAGTCGAGTGCTCGAGGCGCAGGGCGCGGGTTTCGGCCTCGCTCATCTGGCGGTAGTTTTCACGCAGTTCGGCGGGGATTTGCGTCTCGTACTTGCTGAGTTTTTCGCCGATGTATTTGAAGCCGGTCAGGGTATCGATGCAGCGGATGCCGTAGCGGTCGGCGACAGCACGTTGCAGCTCGGTAGTGACGAAGGTCTTAATGAGGATAGCGTTGTGCCTGTTGGCGTCGTTGAGAATGCCCTGACGGAACAGGGTATCGATGCGATACCAGCCGATCAGCGAGCCGATTTGATTGCCGGTCATCAGCTCGAGTTCGCCGGCGGCATTGCGCACGGCGACGCCCATGCGGTCAGCGTCGGGATCGGTGCCGATAACGATATCGGCGTCGGTTTTGTTTGCCTGATCGATGGCCATGGCCAGTGCCGGGGCATTTTCGGGGTTGGGCGATTCGACGGTTGGAAAGCGTCCGTCTTCGATGTCTTGCTCGGCGACGGTGGCGCAGTCGAAGCCGAGACGACGCAACATTTGCGGGACGATCTTGCCACCGGTGCCATGAATATTGGTGAACACGATTTTGAGATCGTTGGCGCTTTTGACCATCGCAGGATCGAGCAGCAGGGTCTCGAGCTTGTCCATGTAGGCGGCGTCGATTTCTTCGCCGAGTTCGGTCAGGTTGCCTTGCTGGTCGGCGGGCAGCGGCTGGTATTGGTCGCTGTCGATTTTTTCGACTTCACCGATGATGCCGCTGGCGTGCGGTTCGACGATTTGGCCGCCGTCATTCCAGTAGGCTTTGAAGCCGTTGTCGTGCGGCGGATTGTGGCTGGCGGTGAGCACAATGCCGGTGCTCAGACCGAGTTTTCGAATCACGAACGACAGCTCCGGCGTCGAGCGCGGTTCGGTGAAAAGGTAGACGTCGCAACCATTTTCGGTGGCGACTTTGGCGGCGAAGCGGGCGAAATCAGTGTTGAAGTGGCGGGTGTCGGTGGCCAGGGCCAGCGAGGGCTTGCCTTCGGTGCCAGCGGCGGCGCGAGCCTCCTTGACGTAGGCGATCAGACCCTGAGTGGCGCGGCTGAGGTTGTATAAATTGAGCGTATTGGTGCCAACGCAGGGATGCTCGGGACGACCCAGTTCGTTCGGAGTACCGCGTTCGGCCTCGGTGACCACGCGACCGATGGTGCGTCCGCGCAATCCACCGGTACCAAAGGCGAGCTTGCGGAAGAAGCGATCGTTGAGCTCGGCCCATTCGCCAGCGTCGGCGAGTTGTTCAATCGATAGGCGATAAATTGGTTCGGATGACTTCAGCAGGTCGTGAATATTGTCGGCACTCGATTGAAGAAGCTCGCCCCGTTTGACGGCGGCGGCGAGGGTATCGGAAAGGTTATCGATCATTGGCTGGCATTGTAGAAAGGCGAGGGGAGAATGCAAACGTTTGGGGCGATCTGAGAAGCGATGACTGACGGACTTGGCAGAATGCATTTCTGCCCCACATTGCGGGCGATGAATGGACCTGAGTTATCTGCGCGACCGGCCCCGGCCGCTGAGACCACGGCGTGGCGGATTCTTGACGGTGACGGTCTGGAGCTCCGTCAGGTGGAAACGCGGGTCGACAATTTTGACGGTCATTGGTTGGTGCAGACGCGCGATGTCGATTTTCCGGAATCGCTGCGAGGAGTGACGCAGCGCTGTGCGCAGGTGAAGTCGTTGTGGTGGAAGAAACTCGATCGCGACGAACGCGGCAAGCAGGCACCGCAATGGGTGGAGGGTGAGAAGGTGAGTGAGCGTTTCGTGGCTCTGGAGCACGGTGCACGCTATTGGATCGACTTCAATTCGGGGTACTCCCAAGGCATTTTTCTCGATCAACGACTGAACCGCCAGTGGGTGCGCGAGCGATGCAATGAGGGCGATCGAGTGCTGAACACCTTCGCGTATACCGGCGCATTCTCGATCGTGGCGGCGCTGGGCGGGGCAGTGACGACGACGCTCGATCTGTCGAATCCTTATCTTAACTGGTCGCGTGACAATTTTGCCGCCAACGATCTCGATGCCGAATCCCACTACTTTTGCCGTGGCGACGCGATGGAGTGGCTGGGGCGTTTTGCCAAGCAAGGGCGGACGTTTCAGGGCGTAGTGCTCGATCCACCGAGCTTTTCGCGCACGCCCAAGGGCAAGGCGTTCTCGGTGGCGCGCGATTATGCGGATTTGGCGAAACTGGCGGCGCGAGTGATCGAGCCCGGTGGCTGGCTGCTGGCGTGTTGCAATCACCACGAACTGTCGGCGAAAGATTTTTCAGACCAGGTGGCCGAGGGATTGCAGCGCGCGCGGCGGTCGATTGGCGAGCTGACCTTAGCGCCGATGCCGCCGGAGTTTGCTGCCGACGAGTATTTGAAATCCTGCCGGGTTGTAGTTGGTTAGCGAGCTGCTGGTTGGGCTCGTCCACCGGGACCGGCGAGACGCCGGTATCACATTCTCGTCCACTGGGGCGCGGACGGCAGCCTTTCAGTAAACGTTTTCATTTCCTCATGCGCACGATTTCCTACCGTCAGAAAAATTATCAGTCCGCTCTGCGCAAATTGTCGCGGCGTGCCCAGCCGTCGGCTGATCTCGAAGCGACCGTTAAGGGGATCGTCGGCGCGGTCAGGGATCGCGGCGACAAGGCGCTGCTGGAATTGTCGGAGAAGTTCGACAAGGTGAAGTTCCGCAATGGTGCCGCCCTGCGCGTCACCGATGCCGAGCTCGAAGCCGCCGCTGCATCGGTCGACACCAAGACCCGTCGGGCGATCGCCGCTTCGCGGAAAAATGTCACCGACTTTGCCAAAAAAAGTCTGCGCAAGGACTGGCACGGAACCAATGTTCAGGGCGCTGAAGTCGGTGAGGTGTATCAGCCTTTTGAACGCGTCGGTCTGTATGTCCCCGGCGGAACCGCTCCGCTGGTATCGAGCGCTAACATGACGGTCGCCTTGGCGGCGGCTGCGGGTTGTCCCGAGATCGTGGTGTGCACGCCTCCCGGTCCGGGCGGTGTGGTCAATCCGGCGCTGCTCTACGCGTTGCGCGAGGCGGGAGCGACGGAGATTTACAAAGTCGGTGGCGCCCAGGCGATTGCTGCGATGGCACACGGCACGAAGACCATCGCACCGGTGGTCAAAGTCTACGGCCCGGGAAATTCGTTCGTCGTCGAAGCCAAACGCCAGTTGTTCGGCCTGGTCGGCGTCGATCTGTTGCCTGGACCAAGTGAGATCATGGTGCTTTCCGACAGCAGCGGCAAGGCGGCGTGGATTGCGTCCGATTTGCTGGCACAGGCCGAGCACGGTCCGGATAGCGAAATCGGGTTTGTCACCGACAGCGAGAAATTGCTCGAAGCGGTCGAGGTCGAACTTGAGAAGCAGGTGAAAACCCTCAGTCGTCAGGGGCCGTTGTCGGCGGTGATCAAGAGCCGGTGCTTCTTCGTGCTGGTCGAAAAATTCGAACACGGCATCGATATCGTCAATGACTTCGCGCCGGAGCACGTGTCATTCATCAGTCGTCGCGAAAAAACACTGTTGCCGAAAATCCGCACCGCTGGCGCGATCTTTGTCGGCAATCATTCGCCGGTCGCGGTCGGGGATTTCCTCGCCGGACCGAGTCACGAATTACCTACCGGAGGTGCTGGGAAAAGTTTCCCGGGGCTGACGGTTGATCAATTTCAACGCCGCACCAGCATCGTGCGCATGGATGCCGACTCGATCGCCAAGTCGGCGCCGATTGCGCAGATCTTTGCGGATATCGAAGGCTTGGATGCGCATGGAAGGTCGGCGACGATCCGGACGGAGGGGTGAAGGGATGGGGAAATGGGAGTCGGATAATCGTTCTTATTCTTATTTGTTCTCTAAAGAAATGATCAAAGCGTCCCAGAGAGCGAACTATTTCTTTGTGATGCTCGACACCTGCGATTGTTCTGTGCTGCGACACCTATTGCATCCAGCCGCAGATTACATTTGGATCCATCGTCATTGGCCTGACGCAACACTTCGATGGAGGACTGACGACGTTCCAATATCACCAAACGATGTTTTAGGCGGTGTTGAAGTTCGCGCGATGGAATTCGATCTTATGCTGAGGCGTCGAAGATTTTTGGATGAGCTTGATCGATTTTTACCCCACGGAATGCATCTAACTCAACTGTCGAAGCCAGTGCCCGATTCGCTTTGGCTGCCAAGTCTTCCAGAAGATCAGCGAGAGCGAATATTGATCGATAATGGGATGACGACTCAATTTGAGCTCCCGCATGCTGGAGAGATTGCTCAGTTTTCTTCGACAGACCGCGACCACATTGAATCCGTTTGCGCACTTCCTGAGATTCGTGAACTGGTTCTGAAATGAGGGCGAGCAAGTCGGTGGCAGACAACCCGAAAAACGCTCCTTACTGATTGTCTTTCTTTACCGAAAAAACCATGACCACTCCCAAAATCCTCGTCTTCGCCGGTAGTGCCCGACGTGACTCTTTCAATCGCAAACTCGCTGCCGTCGCTGCGCGTGGAGCGGAGGAAGCCGGCGCCGAGGTGACCTTGGTCAATCTCGGCGACTTCAACATGCCGATTTACCACGGCGATCTCGAAGAGAGCGATGGCATTCCCGCCGGAGCACTGGCTTTCAAAAAGCTGCTGCTCGAGCACGACGGATTGCTGATCGCTTCGCCGGAGTACAACAGCTCGATTTCGCCTTTGCTGAAAAATTCCATCGACTGGGCTTCGCGTGCCGAGTCGGATGACGAGCCGCCTCTTGCCGCCTACCGCGGCAAAATCGCAGCGATCATGTCAGCCTCGCCGGGTGGTCTCGGCGGATTGCGCGGGCTGGTGGTGCTGCGCATGCTCCTTGAAAACATTGGCGTTATGGTGCTGCCGAAGCAGCGCGCCATTTCGTCAGCCTACGAAGCCTTCGACGAAGACGGTGACCTAAAGGATGAGCGTGAGCGCAAAGGCATTCACACTCTGGCCGCCGATCTGGTGATGACGGTTGGTAAGTTGAGCTGAGTGGAATCGTAAGGCGTCAAATTGCAGGGCGGGCGCTCCGCCTGCCCCTTGCGTTGATCAAAAAATGATCGCTTCGGCTCCGCAGATAGCGAAGCTATTGCTTTCAGGCTTCGAGCGGCAAGCGGAGCGCTTGCCCTACAATTCATCTGTCACGCTTCCCTGACGCCAATGAGGTGGAAGCCTTCGCTACGAAAACTTGGCTCACTCCAGACCAAGCGTCTCCGCAGTCACAGGCCCCTTCGTGGTTGGTGTGTCGGTAGTAGTAGCTGAGGTAGGCTGCGGTTCGCTAACTTGGTTGCGGATCCCGGGTGAAGCGCCGTCAGAAATCAGTCCTTGGAACTGAGTCAGCCAATCGATGGTTTTTTTGTTAGTGACGTTGTCGTTGAGGAAGGCGAGCATTTCCTGGGCGGCGGAAACCTTGTCGATGAAGCTGTATTTATCAACCAGGCGCTCCCATTGCAGTTGAGGTAAAGTTTCGCGAAGAAAATCGTCTTCATCGTGCTCTTTCAGGACGTTGCGGCCTTGCTGCTGCTTGCGCTGCTGATCCTGAATCTTTCGTTTTTCGTCACGGCCGCCGCGGATTTCCTCTTCCTGCTTGGCTTTTATGAACGACACCAAGCGGGTCTGTTGGTCGATGCGCTTGTCCCACGCGGACATCAGTCGGTCGGGGCTCTCTGCACGCAGGTAAGGGAGAATCGTTTTTTCGTAAATGCCGGCGATGTTGTAGGGAACGGGTTCCCAGCTTTCATTTCTGCCGATGAGCCGCTCGATTTCGAAGGAGCGGACGAAGATCGATCCGCCGACCGAGGCGAGAGCGGCGTTACCGGGCATTTCCGAAAGCTGGGTCAGGCTCTCGACGTAGTTGATGACTTCCGGCAGAATGGCGTCGAGTTCTTCGGCCTCAGCGGCTTTACACGTGATCGCCAGCCAACGAAGTTGGAGACGCAGTCCTTCCATGTACTGTTCGTCACGGTAGCGATCCTTTTGATTGCTCTGCCAATCGCGGAAATCAGAGTCTTCCCGGCCCTCGCGATCGTAATCGACGATCTTGGTGCATTTTTCCAACAATTCCACCGCCGCACGGTTGTCTTGCGACGCGCTCATGAAAACGCTCCAGGCACTGCGGTTTCGTTCAGAGGTCTTGCCTTCGATCGTATTGCGCAAATTTTCCAGCTGGGCCTGAACTGCGGCGACCTGTTCCGGTGTCAGATCCGCGGCTTTTCCAAGCGTGGGTGTGGTGAGGATTGCAACCGTGAGGACGACTGCGCTTAGCGGGTTGGCAAAGAGCTTCATGATAAAAGAGGCAGAGCTTGGAAAAAGGTGCGAACTGGGCAGTGGCTACCCACAATAGATGTAACTCCGAAAAGTTAACCCAGTTCCGATTGCGCTGGCAAGTCCACGATCTCGTTGTCACAAATCTGGCGACGAGGTGTCAATGTAGTTTCGAGGAAGCGTCGGCAGCAGGATCGAGCAAGATTGGAAAAATGGTGCCGCTCAACGCCGAATGCTCGTAGACAGCGTCCGTGATCGGACCAGACCGCGCGTTCGGTGGCGACGAAAATGGCTTGGAACTGCAGCGACCAAAGGGTCGACGAAAAGGGCAGGCGGTGGCGGTTTTGCCAACGAAAGAACTCACTGTGAAAGGCAACGTGGTGGACTTCGTCGGCGAGGATTTTGCCGGTGACCTTGTGAATCGTCGGATCATCGACATGGCGATGCAAAAGTCCGTAGTAGGCTACGGCGATCAGTTCCGCAGTGAGCAGAACCTGCACGTTAAACTGCAAGTTTACCAAACTGCGTACGCCGCGGAAAACGCGGTTCATCCAGTGCTTTTGCAAAAGCTCG
Organism: Verrucomicrobiales bacterium; assembly: GCA_037969585.1. GTDB lineage: Bacteria > Verrucomicrobiota > Verrucomicrobiia > Verrucomicrobiales > DEV007 > JBBKXR01. The sequence goes on along the minus strand of JBBKXR010000297.1, from coordinate 483 downwards.
CCGTCGAGGTAGTCGACCAGGTGAGCGAGCAATTCGGCATGGTACTGTTCTTCGGCGATGAATAAGCGCATCGCCTTTTCGTAGTCGCCGTTGTCTCCGGTTTCGCGTTTGACGAATCGCAGCAGACGGCTGCCACCACCGCTTTCGCCCAGTTGAAAGGTCGCCAGCGAGCGAATCAATAAGCTGCGTCGGGGGTCGTCGCGCAGTGATCCGCCCTCGCAGCCAAGGTGCTGCCAATCGGGTTGCTCGAAGGCGTGACGGTTTTCGGTGAAGTGAGTGATCCAGCGTTTGACGTTCACAGCGTGTTTTTGGTTCTTGGTTGGTTGTTCTTTGTTACTCGTCCACTGGGCAGCTAGCGGAGTGATTTCAACGCGTCGAAAAGTTTGCAGCCGCGGTTTTCTGTGGCGATCTCGCGCAGCCACTGGTTCGCTTCCTCGGCTTCGATTTTGCGCACGAACAGGTTTCGCCACTGAATTTCTCCGC
>JBBKXR010000296.1:0-10272 GCA_037969585.1 Verrucomicrobiales bacterium | reverse complement strand
GCGATGTCGGAACCAATGATTCGCTGGATATCGAGCGCTGATTCCGGGCTGAGAAATAAAGACGAGCCGTCGAGGTGACTGCGGAAACGCACGCCCTCATCGGACAGTTCGCGCAATTTCGACAGTGAGAAAACCTGATAGCCGCCCGAGTCGGTCAGGATCGGCCGATCCCAGTTCATGAACTGGTGCAGACCGCCGCAGGCTTCGAGGATTTCGGTGCCGGGGCGAATGAACAGATGGTAGGTGTTGCCGAGAATGATCTGCGCCTCGAGTTCCTTCAGTTCGGCCGGGCTGACCGACTTGACGGTGCCGCGCGTGCCGACCGGCATAAACATCGGCGTCTCGACCTTGCCATGAGGCAGCGTCAGCTGACCGCGGCGAGCGCCGCTGTCGGGATCGGTAGCGAGGAGGGTGAACATGAGAGGCGAGAAGGGACCTTAAGAATAGGTAAAGTGCAATGGCCGATAGGTAGCCGTCGGAGCTACCCGGGGATTTGTCAGCAACGGTCGATGATCTGGCCGAGCGAAGGAAAGGCGCTCGGCTTTACATCATTCTTACAAATCCGTTACAGTTGCCTGACAAGTTGGGCTGCGGTGTGTGCCACGGTTCTGGACTTGTTGGAATTTTATTACCTGCCGATTATGAAAGATTCGTGGACCTGGTCTCGCGGAATCGGGCGTGCCGTTACGCTCACCGCTTTGAGCCTGCTGTTGTCGCTGACGCCAATGCTTCCCTTGCGGAATGCTGAAGCTCAGGACACCAAGCCGGCTGTCACTCCCATGCCGGTCGTCGAGAAACCGGCGCCAGCGCCGGCAGCGAAGCCTGAGGTTGCGCCGAAACCCGATCCAACCCCGGCACCAAAGCCTGAAGTCCAACCCGTCCCGCCCGTGACGAAAGTAAATCCGGAGCCGGCTGCAACTGCAGCGGCTCCCGCTCCCGCTGCGAAAGTCGACCCTGCCCCTGATCCCGTCGCCGCGCCGACCACAGAGCGGAGCATTTACATTCCTTACGAAGACCTCGAAGCAGTTTTCGAGGAAGATGGGCGCGGTGTCTTCTTACCGTATCGGGAATTTCTCGATCTGTGGAATCAGCTGACGCTGGAAAAGGAAAAAGAGACCATCGATCCGCCAACCGATGGCGTGCTCGCCGCTGCGACGTATCAGGCAACGCTCGAAGGCGATGACAAGGCGCAGGTTTTAAAAATCGAAGCCACGCTGCAGGCGGAGTCATTTAAAGAAAAAGGCTGGGCCGTGGTGCCGTTGATCAGTGGCGAGCTCAATGTCGCCGATGCCGACACGGGCGACGCGACGCTGCAACTGACCGAGAAGGGCTATCAGTTGATCCTGCCGCACAAGGGCAGCTATGAGATTAAACTCACGCTCTACGCCAAGGTCACACGCAACGCCGGACGTCATGCGGTTAATCTGAATCTGCCCAAGGCGGGCGTATCGCGTTTCGAAGCGGCGCTGCCGGAGCAGGGCTGGGAGTTCGATATTCAACCTGGCGCGGCTTACTCGAGTGAGAAACTTCCCGACGGCGGTACCCGGCTGGCGTTTTTCTTCGGCGCCACCGAGCGCTTCAATGTCACCTGGCAAAAGCAGGGCGAGGAAACTACGCTGACACCGCTGCTGTTCGTCGAGGCGGATCAGAGTGCGAAAGTCATTCCCGGTGCTTTGCAGTCCGAGGTTCGATTTAACTACCGCATCCTGCGCGCCGGCGTCGACCGGTTCGCGATCACTGTGCCGAGCGGCCAGGAAGTGCTCGGCGTGACCGGCGAGAACATTCGCGAATGGGATGTGCAGAAAGATGGCACCGCGCAATTGCTGACGGTGCAGCTGCACGCGCCGGCGAAGCAAAACTATCGGCTGGTGCTGTCGCTCGAGGAAGCGCTCGATGCCTTGCCGACGGAGTTCAATGTGCCCGAGGTGCAGGCCCGCGACGTGGTTCGCCAGCGCGGCACAGTTCGTCTTTCGACCAGTCCGGAATTGGAGGTGGCCGTGGTGTCGAATGAAGGGCTGACGCAGCAGGCGTTGAGTGGTTGGAACACCAACACCAGTGGAATCGCCACTATCAGTGGGCAGGTTCAGGCCAATGCGAATAGCACGATCAACGATAGTTTTTCGGCTGGAAATGGTGGTGGCGTCATTATTAATGTGGACGGCACGATCGATGCCAGTGGTTCGGCTGGAAATGGTGGCTACGTCATGATTAACGGGGCCGGCCTCACGCCGTTCGGTAGCTATCGCTACCTGTCGACTCCCTTCGCGATGTCGCTGTCGGTGAAAAAAGCCGAGCCGGAAGTCGAGGTGCAAAGCTTTACCCGCTTCAAGGTCGAGCCCGACGAAGCGACGTTTACCACTCGCTTCAACTACGCCGTCAAACGCGTTGGCATTTTCGATACCCGCATCGTCATTCCCGACGGCTACGAAAACGTCGAAGCCAGCGGCGACATCATTGATGACGACAGCGAGGAGCAAGTCGACGGCAAGCGGGTGCTGACGGTAAAATTCAAGCAGCGCCAGAGCGGCGAATTTAGCTTCATTCTCAGCGGTCGTCGAGTGCGCGCCAAGGCGACCGATGACGAAACTGTGCCGGTATTTTCCCCGCTTGATGTCGAGCGTCACGAAGGCAGGCTCGGTGTCGAAGTTCACACCAGCCTCGACCCGACCACCAAAGAAGTTGGTGATCTCCGTCAGCAGGATGTCAGTCAGCTCAAGGTCGAGTCGCCAGGTGGTCCCGTTGATCCGTTTGCTGGGGGCGCAGAGCAAGCAACTCTTGTGCCGGTCTCTCTCGAAACCATCCCCGGCTTTGACCCTCTGACACTCGGCTTTCGCTATCGCGGCGACGCGGCGTCGGCGGTGATCGCTTTCACCATGAAAGAATCGCAGATCAAAGCCGAAGTGCTGGCGCTGATCGAAGTTCGCGAAACGCTGGTGCGCTACGAGTGGCGGATCGATTACGACATTCTCTACGCAGGCGTCGATCGCCTGGTGTTTTCCGTGCCCGAAGCGATCGCCGAAGCGCTGCGCGTCGATGGAGAAATCATCAAAGAAAAGGATCGCGACTACAAATCCGGGGGTGACGGCGATGACAAGATCGATGCCGGTGAGGGGCGCCGCCTCTGGTCGGTGGTGTTGCGTGACAAACGCATGGGCGCTTACGAACTACGCGTGACCTACGAAATGCCATTGGCCGATGCCAGCGAGCGCGACTTCACCGTGGTCGTTCCCGAACTGCGACTGGAGCAGGTATTTCAGGAAAATGGTCAACTCGCCGTGATCAAAGACGACAACCTCGAAGTGCTCGACGCAGATGTTATTAACCTCGAGCAGATCGATCCGTCAGAACTGCATGGCTGGCTGAGCCGCGAAGGCATCGTGCGTGCCTATAAATACCGTCGGCACCCGGTTGGCCTGAGTTTAAATTTGTCGCGTAACGAATTCCTACCGGTGCCGCAGGCGGTGGTCACCTACGCCGTCGCTAACACCGTCGTCGCCGCCGATCGTGGCATGACCAGTGAAGTCATCTACTGGGTGAAAAACAACGCCAAGCAATTTCTCAGTGTCGAACTGCCGGAGAACGGCAGCATGGTCTCCGACATTTTCGTCAACGGTGAGGCGCAGCAACCGATGCGTCGCGCCGACGAAAACGAAGTGCTGATCCGCCTGCCGGTTGGCGTCGACAAGGACGCGCCGATCTCGGTTCGCTTCGTTTACGAAACTCCGAGCCCTGAGCCCGGCGAAGATCTCGGCATGAGTGGCAAAATTCGTATCGCTCCGGCGAGCGTGACCCAGGCCGAAGTTCTGCAAAGCCTGACCCGTCTCTACCTGCCGGACGACTACCTGTATCGCAAGTTCGACAGCGCCATGCGCCTGCCGGTGAGCTATCGCGGCTGGTCAAAATTTCGCAGTGCTTTTGACTGGTTGATCCCCGCACTCGGCCCGCAAATCGATGCCGGTCGGCAACAGGCGTGGAGCGATCCTCCCGAACTTGGGGCCGCCGCGGGCGCTGGCGGATTTGATATCACTATCCCTCGCGAAGGTCAGAGTTATTTTTTACATCGCCTCGATGCCGCCGATCAGATCACGGTGTCGTATCGCTCGCGCGGTTTCGCCTTTTTCTGGGAAGCCTTGTTTTGCCTGCTCGCTTTCGCGGTTGGCATCTGGCTGCTCGGCAAGGCGCTGAGTCTGCGCTTCGCCTACTTTGTTGGAGTCGGTCTGCTGTCGTTGATCATCGCCGGTGCCGTTGCTCCTGGTTCAGCAAGCTTTTGGCGGGCGATTTATCTCGGTGTGTTCCTCGCTGCGCTGATCTGGCTGGCGGTTGGATTGTTCGCCAGTTTGAGAGCGCTGCGCGACGGCATCGTCGCCAAGGCGAAGGCGCGCAAGGAGATTCGAGCGGAGGAAAAGGCGAAGGCTGATGCCAATGCCGCGACTACCGCAGAAACCAAGCACGAGGAAAACGAAAACGACTCTGCCGGTGAAAACTGATCTCTGCCAGCCACGTCGCGCCGGTAGGCGTGTTGCCCCAAGGAGGAAGCTCATTTCAGGGCCTCTCGAGCGTCTTTGTGGGTTCGCTCGCACGCTTGAGGTGTCGAGTTTTCTTAGTGGTGGCTCGCAGATTTTTAGAGCCGTGTGGACCCCGGGAATGGGGTCCCTCCTCGCGCAGGCGTTGTTCGTTGTGGTTTGGTTAGGAGGGGGTGTTCGGGTTGTTGCCGACGACGCCAAGCCAGACGCTAAACAGGCTCCGCCTCAGGTGCGCGAGCTTTGGGTGCCGAGTGAGCAACTCGATTCGGTGCTAAAAAAATATCCGCGCGCCGTGCTGCTGACCAGCGATCAGTATGCGGCGCTGCTGCGTGACTCAGGCGTCAATGGTGATGAGGAAGCGCTCGAAACGCCACCTGCTGCCGCCGTTATCGGCGAGGTGTTGATGTCGGGAGAACTGCACGACGAAGTCGCTGTGATTCGCGCGGTCTACCGTGTGCAGAGTTTCGTTGAGAACTGGTCAGAGATTCCGCTGGCTTTGCCGCGCGAACATCTGGCGAAAATTTCCGTCGATGGCGAGGGCGTCGGCTCGGTGCGGCAATACGAAAGCGAGCCGCACGTCGGGCAGCTGGAATTGCTGGTCAGTGGCGCGGGCGAGCATCGGGTCAGTGCCGAATTTCATCTGCCAATCAATTCTGATGCGGCCGGCAATGTCATTCAGATCACCAGTCCGGGTGTCGCCGCGGGCAGGCTCGATCTGAAAGTCGCAGCCGGAATCGAGCTCGACAGTGGCCTGCCATTTTCGGTGCAGGCGCCAGCGGCTGCGGGTGGTTTGGCGATTGCGCATTTTGCCCTGCCGGCGGCACAGGGAGTTCACGAGATTCGTTGGGCGGCGCGCGATATCGCATCGATCCCCGATGCGGCGATTTTTCAGAATTGTCGGTACCTTTATTCGATCAATACCGCCCGTGTGCAAGGTGACCTTGGCCTCGTGCTGAGTTCGTCACTGACCGATTTGCCGATCGCGTTCGCGATTGTTTTGCCGGCCGACGTGCGCGTGCTCAGTGTCGAGGGCAGTGAGTTGCTGAGCTGGGATCGTGATGACAAGGGTGTGGTCGCGGTCAAGTTGGTCGCCGGAAAACGCAAGGCGGCGGACTTGCGTTTGTTGGTCGAGGCGCCGATTGCCATCGATGAAGCATCGGGGTTGGCGACGATCGCGCTGCCGGTTGCAGAGGTCGATGGTGTGCATCGTGCGTCGGGAACGTTGGCGCTGATCGGTAGCGAAGACGTGAAGGTTCAGTCGGTGGAAACGGGAGCGCTGACCGTTCCAGCGCGCGATGAGTTGGCGGTGCCGATTCGTGATCATGCGCACTTTGTGACCGGCTTTCGATTTCCGGTTTTGGCGGAGGCGCCGACGGTGACCTTGTCGCCGGTGGCGCAGCGTTTCAACGCTCAGCTCGACACCGCAATTCAACTCGAACGCGATGCGATTCGGCTGCGCCGTGAGTTGAGCATTGCTCCACTGGAGGGACGGATTTTTGAAACCAAGATCGCGTTGCCGGACGGCGAGGAGATTTCCAAGGTTCGTTGGCAGGATGAGGCTCAAGCGCAGAGCGAGGGCCAACCGCAGTGGACGCGCACGAGCGACGGCAATGGCGTGCGCATCGATTGGGCGGGTGGTCTGGTGCCGGGTAGTGGACGTTCTCTGGTCATCGAAACCCGGCGCGATCCGGAGCAGTGGTTTGATTTGGGTAATGAGGCGGTCGAGTTAGATTTTTCCTCGGCAGTGGTGGCTGGAGCCGAGGCAGTGTCCGGTTATGTCGCGGTCGATTTTGATGAATCGTTTCGCGTCGAGACGGTATCGGTCGACGGACTCGAGGCGCGCGATGCGCGTGGCACACCGGTAAAGGGACGACTGGCCTGGTTCCGGCTCAGTGACTACGACTTGAAATTGGCCGCAGCGCGGCGGCCCGCACAGATCGAAGCTGAGCTGACCGCGTATGCTTTGCCTTTGCAAAATTCGCTCGAACTTGAAGGTGAACTGGTGCTGACGATTCGCCATACGCCGGTGTCCGAGCTGGTGATCACGGTGCCGCCGTCAGTGGCGGCGCAGATGCATTTCGAATCGTCGACGATCGCTGAGAAGTCTCTCGATGACGAAAGCGGCGAGTGGACGCTGACTTTTCATGAAGAACGGATCGGACGGCAGGTGCTCAGGTTTCACGGCAGCGTCGGCTACGACCTCGATGCGGCGGTGGCCGAGGCTTCGAAGGACAGCGGCGAAATTGGCTTTGAAGTTGAGGTGCCAGCGCTGGCGGTAGTGGGCGCGAATCGCATTCATGGGCAATGGCTGGTCGAGGCAAATACCGACACCGAGCTGAGTTTCTCAGCCCGGGGGATGGACGAGTTCGATCTGCTCAATGCACCGCAAGCCGGCAGTTATACTCCGCGTCACCGGGTGGTCGCTGCGTATGCATTTCGCGGCGAGGACTATCAGCTGAACATTTCCGGAACGCGCCACGAGGCGGCGGAGATGATTACGGCGGTGGTCGATGCCCTGCGTATCGACAGTGTGTTGTCAGTCGACGGATTGGATCGGCATCAGGCGCGCATCAAACTGCGTACGGCGGGCGAACAATTTCTCGAAGTCGGCCTGCCGCAGGGCGCCGAACTGTGGACGATGACGGTAGATGGCGAAGCGGTCAAGCCGGTCACCGCGAAAAGCGGCACGCTGAGAATCGGTCTGCCCGCCGATTCGCAAGGCCGCGCCGAGGTCGACATTAAGCTGGTGTACCAATTGCGTCGGGATACCTGGGGCGGTTCAGGGCGTCGCGAATTGGAGCCCGTGCGCCTGTCGAAACACCTGCCGGTGCTGCGCTCCGAGTGGCTGCTGCATTTGCCCGAAGGCTTCGATTACCAGCGTTTCAAATCGAATCTGAATCAGCGTTTTGAGGTGGTGGATCGAATTTTGTTAGGGGAGGCGTCGAAGGAGTGGGGAAGGTGGATGGAGCATGTTGGGAGTAGCGAAATGTCTGCGGGAACGGCGGATGAGGCGAACCTTGCTGAGAAAAGTATCGATGGCCTGATCGCCGATGCGGCAGGTGGTCGGCGTGCGTCGATGTTGAGCGAAGTCGATGCGGGTTGGGAAATGCCCATGCCGAGCAGGATTTCTCAGGATACGACGGTGACGACGCTGGCTTCGGATGGATCGGCGGGAGGAGTGGCGGCGATTGAGGACAAGCTTAAGCGTATAATCTTGCCGAACGTCGAATTTAGGGAAATGCCACTGAGGGATGCGCTTGAGTTTTTGACCCAGAAGTCTGCGGAGCTGGATCGAGCGGAGGCAGACCCAGCGAAGAAGGGTGTTAATATGATTATTCAGGCCGGTCCCGGTACGGGGGCGATTGCAGCTCCACCTGGAAATGGGGGCCCCAGTTTTGATGATCCGCTCGGCGGTGGCGGCAGTGATGTCGGCGATACTTTGATTACATTGAAGCTCACCAATGTTCCGTTGGTTGAGGCCATCCGCTACACGACATCGCTGGCTCAGCTGAAATACAAAGTCGAGCCGCATGCAATTGTGGTGGTGCCGCTTTCGACTCCGGACGCAGACCTCTACACGAACGTCTACCAAATTCCGCCGACGTTTTTGAATGCAGGTGGTGGCAGTGACGGCGGAGCGGGCGGTCCAGTCGATCCTTTTGCTCCAGACGCTGGTGGCGGAGCGACTTTATCAGCACGGACTGATGCTAAGCAAATTTTGGAGCGTGCCGGTGTGACTTTTGGTGAAGGCTCAAGCGCAATCTATCAACCTGGTAGTTCGCAGCTCATCGTGCGCAATACCGGGGACCAAATGGAGTTGGTCGAGGCGATGATTGAATCGATCAAAGATTCGCCGGACCCAAATCAAGAATTTCATAGGCTTGAACTTCCCTCCGGCAATGAACTGACCGGCGAAGATCTTGGAGCGTTTCGCGGGCTTTACGATTCAGAGGAGGACTTCCGGCGTTCGGTGAATGCTGATAACGATCCGGCGGTGGCTCGAAACGAGGCAAGGCTGGCACAAACGATTCTGCCCTCGGTCGATTTTTCGTCGATGCCGCTGAGCGAGGCCGTTGATTTTCTCGAAGAAAAAATAGGCATGCCGATCAGAATCGACGGTGGCCACGCTGCGGATGGTACTCCTGCTGATAGCCGCCGCGTCGAGGATACCGAGATCACGCTTAAACTGTCGAACGTTCCTGCCACTGAAGCGGTGCGTTACACGTCCAGTTTGGCGCAGTTGGACTTTAAAGTGACCGCGAGCGGGGTGGTGATCCGACCTCGCCATGCGCCTACCGATTTGAAAACGTTGGTCGTCGAAGTGCCGCAGTCTTTCTTCAGCAATGGTGTCGACTCGCCGCCGTTGACCCCCCGGCAATTTTTTGAACGTGTTGGCATCACTTTTGCTCAGGGTGCGGGTGCATTTTACAATACATCGACGCAGCGTTTGGCGGTCAAGAATACCGAAGATCAGATGGAACTGGTCGAGGCGTATTTGGCCAGCGCTAACTACTACATCGATCGCAGCGGAAACGGCGTCGGTCGCCTCGGCGGGGTGCGGGGAGAATCTGTCGCGGGCCTGATTCCGATCGATTTTGAACTTCCGGAAGCGGGGCGTTCGTATCGCTTTGAGGGATTGTATGCGCCGCAAACGATTCGATTTCGCTACGTCGATTGGGAGCGGCAGGTGCGTGTGGCGTGGTGGTGGATTTTGTTCGGTAGCCTTGGGTATTTCATCGCCGCAGCAAAATGGCGGCGACCCTGGTTTGTGGCTTTGATAGGGGTGTTGGCGTTGAATTTTGTTCCCTTGGCGCTGTTGCCATCGATGACTGCGGTCTGCAATGCGCTACTGATTGGTTGGCTGGTAGCGGCAATACTTCGTGTGTTGTGGAGGATGGTGTCGGGTATGCAACGTTGGCAGAGACGGAGTCGGGCCGAACTCAAAGCGGACGCCGAGGCTACGATGCGCAAACTTCATGGGGAGGCGGCATCGTGAGTATTTTCAGGCGGAGCGGCGGCATAGTGGGGCAGGTTTTTAACCTGCCGCGAGTGTTGGGTGAGGTTCTTTCGGGGACTGGTAAGAGCAATAATCTGAGGAGAAACAGGCGGGCCGGGAGGCCCGCTGGACCCGCACGGGGCAGGAGCCCCGTGTTACGTAACACGGGGCTCCTGCCCCGTGCGTGTCTCACGGTCCTCCGGGCCGTGAGCTCATTTTTGATTTTGCTTAGCACTGGCATTAGAACAAGGTTGAGGCCAAGGCACTGGAGGCAGTTTACAAAACTGCCCCACGTTGTGGGCTGCTTCGCACTGTTGGGTTTGGGGGCTGTGAAAGCTGTGGGTGACGAACCGGTCGAACATCGGCACACGGTGGTGGTGCCGTATGATGTTTCGAAGGCACCCGATGAGCAGCAGGCGGATCGATACTATCTCGACTACGCGACTTTCCAACGGCTGTGGACGCGGGCTAAAGACAAGCGGCGTAAAGATGTCGAAGGCGAAAAACCGGCCGAGGTGGCTCAGGATTTTGCGCTGACCAATGCGCTTTATAAAGCGACGTTGGAAAAGGAGCGAGTCCTGATCGAAGGGCGTTTGACGCTGGTGACGCGAGGCCGCGACTGGCAGAAGATTCCGCTGGCCTTTGAGGGTGCCAGTATCAGCGAGCTGACCTTGGACGGATCGCCGGCGGCTTCTGATATTACCGTACGTTCACAAAATGCGTTAAGCAGACTCGAACCGAAAATCATAATAC
>JBBKXR010000295.1:0-17058 GCA_037969585.1 Verrucomicrobiales bacterium | reverse complement strand
CCCCTAACCCCACCCGCCATGAAGCGGAGCCCTCTCCCTCCCGTTCCTGCAGTTCCCGGAACGACGAAAGCGCATTAAGTAAAACACAAACAATCGAGAGCTTCCTTCCGTGTTCCTGACCAGGGCAGCCTATTGTCCGAGCGGCAGGGCGGCGAACAGCTGTTTCGCTTTCAGCCTTCATGCTCCGATTTTCTTCTCCGGCGCTCTGTAGCTGGCGATCAAATGATTGCTTAAGTGTGTCGAGATCGCCCTGATACCTTGCAGCGATGGAATCCCTCCCGACTTGCTGACTCCGGCGCACCCTCATGACATCGATGACTTCATCAATCATATTGAGATCGGTGAGTGAGGCGGTGACAATTAGCGTGGGCGACGGGTCGTGAAATTTCAGGGAAGGTTCCGGCTGTGCTTCACTTGTTGGCGGGATTCCCTGCGCGTTTCCTCGATAGGGCCGAAGTGAGGCTTTTCACTGCCCCCGAAAAACCCGGCGCCGCCCCCTTCCTGTGCACCTTAACCGGTTACTGGGTCCTGATGCACAGCGAACAGTCTATCCGGTCGCAAAGGCGCAACTACGAAGCATCAAGGTCGAGAAGCACTGTCTTTCGGTAACCGATGGCACGATAATGAACCACTTTCCGAACGCGGGTGCGGATCACCGCGTAATCTGCAGGATCTTCGCTATCGCCACCAGCAGCGTTGCGGTAGTAACCGGACGATTTTCCCGGAATCGCATCCCACCAGCGGCGGGCTTCGTCGCCGGAGAGAATCTCGGTAGGACCGGACAAGTAGACAAAGCTCTCGCGGGAGGGCGAGGATAGCGACCATTCCGCTTGCGGGTTGGCGCGTAAATTGGCGACTTTTTCTGTGCCGGGCATCGTGATGGCGATGACTTCTTCCATGCCCGGCGAGACGACGACGTTCATCCAAACCGCGTGAGCCGCGCCCCGACCGTCCGCCGTCGCCATGATGGCGAGTGGAGTTTCGGAAGCCAGTTTAGAAGCATCTTTCCAGAGTTCGCCTTGTTGGTGCATAGCTATTAATTAGTTGATCCTGAGCTTTCTAAAAGCCCGTCGGGCGCACTCCAATCACATCACAAGATTACGTCTCATCCAAGAATTAACGTCGCAGAATTTGGCCGTTGCTGCCCCTTTCCTGCTCTCCTTCCCCGGAATGGTCGCTAAAAGGGACGAGGCATCGATTGAACCGTAACTTGCATTCCGCCGGCGGATCTTCCGAAGCGCAATTCGAACCATGAGCGCGCAACGACTCACTGCCCCCCATCCAACCCCGGCCCGATGGTGAGCTGACTGCGGAAGAGGTGTTGGCAGGTAGCCGTAGGAGGCCTACCCTGCCGCGTGTTTACGTGCGCCCTAAGAAGCTCGACACGGAAGTTGCTGGACTTCACCTCGAGAAAGTCGAAGCCAAGCTTACCCGGCTCTCTACCAGACAAGCAGACTACAACGCCGCTCCTCGGAACGGTCCTTGAAAGGCTGACTCATTAGAGCCGCAAATAACCAATCACTCTCGACCTGCGTCGCTACCTATCGTTTGTAAGACGCTTCGAACGCCGAGATTGAAGAGATGTACCCCGTCCGCTCCCGCCTCATACCAGCGGGCGGCTCGCTCATGGTGCTGAGCTGACGACAGGACCCCCCGCTTCTTGGGCTCCATTTTGCCTTCGGCGATCAGTTTGTCTTCCGCTGCGGTTGTGTCGTGTCCGTCGAGGATGCATTCCTCACCGAAAAGGACGGCACAGCCGGTACCTTCGGCCATTTCGACGAATGGAGTGATATCGAATTCGTAGCCACCAAGTCCATATTTCCCGACGACGAGGTAATCAATCCAGCCGTTCTTTACCCAGGTTTCGATATCGCATCCCCAGGTCTTGTATTTCTCCCAGTCGACTCTAACCGAGAGCCCGATTCGCTTTCCTGTCTTTTTGCCAGCCTCGTCAAGAATGGCCCGCGTTTCAGAAACGAACGCCGTCATGTGTTTCGCTTTGATGGAGTCCCAACGCGGATCGGTCGAGGTAACTTTGAGCGGGTTGTCATCGTACTTTTCCCGAAATGCCTCGAGCATCGGTTCCTCATGATCGAAGAAATTCGGATGCCGCTGAAAGTCGAGATTGATCCCGGAAATGTCGCGCGTCGCCGCTTCGCGAATGATGCCGAGTTTAAACTCCCTGACTTCCGGAAACGCATAAGACAGTCGGGTAAGCGTTTGTCCAGAAGTGCTGCGTTGGTGAAACTCAGGATGATCGTGCCAAAAGTCGCTGTTCATCATCTTCGCCAGACTACCGTCCCAGGCTCCTGCCGAATAGTCCCCGTTCATACGAACCGAAGCGTAGCAGGCGATACCTGTCTCCCGGCAGGCCTCGGCGACAACCGCCAGAGTGTCGACACCGTTTGTCCGAAGTCTCTGCAACGTTTCAGCAGCCAGTTTGTCTCCCCGGCGTGGATACTCCTGCAACCCTTCACCCGGTAGTTTGTGGTTCGGTGAGGAAAAATTGACTCGACTGCCGCTGACGATACACCATTCAAAAACACCCAGCTGAGTATCGGCAAAACTACGAACGTTGTTCTTGAGATCCTCTTCCGTCTTGTATTTTCCGCTATAGAAATTGCTGAAGCCATCGTCATTGATGATCACGATTTTGTCCCCGTTTCGCGCAGCGGGAGCGTCTGCGGCAGCTGATGGGCAAATGGTAAAAAGCAGCAAGCCTGCGATGAGGTATTTAGAAGAATTCATACGATAAAAGTGAGTCCCGCTATTTCGAATTTAATGCATTTGCGAGCGGGCATGCACTGGATCGATCGGCACCGTTTCGGTAAGCGCCTAAAAGTTGTTTGGAGCGTTTTGCCAGTTGGCGACGAACTTCGCGACGCTTGCCTTTCTCACGTGGGATAATCATGCCGTCGTAGGCCGTTGTCTGATGGCGCATCCACGCGATCGTGGCTGCTTCGGCCCGTCTTTCGATCGGGATCAGTTTGGTCCGGGCCACCGTTCCGCTGCCCACCGGAGTGGCGAATTTGGCAATCCTGCTGGCCATTTCTCTGGCTAGATCGTCGTATTTAGGGGCGAACGCGAGATAATCGAAAACGGAGCGTTCGAAGTCTTCGACGTAAGCGACCTGCTCCTTTTCCCGGCGCAGCCGGCCTGCATCGAGTTTTTTCTGATAAGACGGGTCTTGTCGCTCTTTTTCTAAGGCCGCTCGCAGTGCTTCGATCCTTTCAGCGGGAGCCCAGATGCCCCGGGAGAACATCTTGCGACCTTTTTTCTCCTTCACCGTCCAGGTGGGGCCATCCTTCTTGATCCGGCGGGTCAGCGCCGCATCGCCCGGCGGCAGGAGATCCCATCCGTCCGGAACTCTAAGCTGTTTGCCATCACCCGTGATGACATGTCGCTTTTTTGAGGACGGGCGAACTTCTGCAATGGTTACGGGAATGTCTGACATCGAAAATAGAATGGCTGCGGCGATGGTGAAAGCACCTCCTGTCTGACTTCAGGTCCTTTTCGTCAAGGCTCAAGAAGTTCAGCGAGAGTTTTCACTTCGGATTGCATTGCATTGCAGTGCAGTGCATTGCATTGCTTCCTGCGTAGCCTTCGTTCTATTTCGGTTCTATTTCGTCGGTCTTGGAGCCTGGCGAAGACTTGCATTCGCGGATCGTCTTGTCCCATTCAAGGAGCATCTTGAAGTAGGCGGAAGCTTCCTGATCGTGCCGCCGGAGATTGGCTATTTCTTCCGACGTTAACTCGTCGGAGCGGCCATCTGTGTTTGATTTCGGTTCATTGTCGCTCATAACTACGGCTAAACCGGTCAATACAAGCCGTCGCGATAGGCTTTGTCGATTGCCTTCCGAAGTTCGCCGACATCCTGCCCCTCGATCTTCGTCTGGTCGACAAGCACCTGCGCTAGATCAAATGGTCCAGGCTCGCTGCCTGACTTCAGTGGCTCTCCGACGCCCTGCCAAAGGCGGGAACGGAGCAGCGCCTTGGCACACTGAAAAAAACACTCTTCGATTTCGACACCGATTCCCAGCAAGGGAATTTTACCCTGCACTGACGTAGCTTCTAGAAGCTCTTCGTCGCGAATGACTGCGGCACGACCATTTAAGCGCAGCGTCTCTCCTACGCCGGGACACAGAAAAAGTAGCCCAACCTTTCCCGTTTCAACGATGTTGCGAAGACTGTCCGCCCGCCGATTACCTTTCCAATCCGGCAGAACCAGCGTGCGCGGATCGATCACTTTCGCCACCGCCGGCCAATCGCCTCGCGGAGACACATCGCAGCTGCCATTTGCGCCCACTGTGCCGAGCAAAACGAAAGGTGACCGGGCGATGAACGCCTGCATGTGATCATCGATCTCAGACAGTTGTTTGCGAATGACCAGTTCGCTCGGCTCGCCGACGATGGCAGTGAGTTCGTCGAGGTTCGCGATTTTTTGCCGGAAACGTTCGCTACTCATAGTGCCGCAAGTTGAAGCGACTTCGGTGAATTTTCAACCCGCCTGCTAGTGTTCAAACAGGTTTAAAATAGCGCATCGTCGGCGTCGGCGTCGGTGCCGAGATCGTAGGATGGCTTTGCAAGCCGTCCCGAACGTCGTGCGACTTCGCCATCACCCCGAACCGACCGAACCAGTGTCGGCTAACGCCAACGCAACGGGATGCAATCCCATTCTACCTCAGGTTACGCCAATTTAACCTTGTCCGAACACCAGGCTGCTTCGTCACGATCTGACTTCGAGCCCGATGACTCGGTTGTCGACTACCCATCACTCCGGCATGGCCCCGCGACCACCTGGTGGTGGCGGACGATTTCCTCCCGGGATAGGGGATAGGGGATAGGGTATGAACACTAACGCGTCGCGGCAGTCACCTGGTTCTCGAAACGCCAAAACCAATTCGGGTTTCTGGCATGACTGCTTTGCCGCGCAAGCGGATATCCATTGGCGCAGACTAACTGCAGAACTCATCCCGTACGCGGGATGGGATAACTGGTTCCAAGCTTCGCTGCTCGACTACGTTCACTTGAATTGATCCCGCCTTAGAAGATTGTTGAAAAACTCCATCGCGCCGAGGATGGATGAATTTCGGGTTTTTAAAAGGACGCTTAGCCATTTGCTCTATAGTTAGCCCCTGCGGGCTGCGGCCCTTTTGCCATCTAGCTTCGTTGCTCTTCGCTCAGGTAGCTCGCTACCTTCGCTCATCGCGCCTCGCCAGCAGTCAAAATGACTCGCAGTTTTTCATTCCATGCTTTTTCAACAGTCTCTTACCCTGAAAACTGACTCAGGCAATCTCGGATTTCCCGGGTGAAAGTAGCGGGACTTTCCAGGAAATAATGCCCATGAATCCCCTTCTTACATCCTCAACTTCTACAAAAAAACTGTGCTTCGGCATTGGTGCCCTGGTGCTCCTGTTGCTGATCGCACAGACATCACAGGCAGCAGACACTGCCACGAACCAGACGGATGCGGAGACAAAGCCGAGCGGCAAAGAAATTAATTCCGGAGCTTCTCCAGGTTTGATCATCAACTGGGACTGCACTCAGTGGTTTATGACAAAACCACCGGAAGAGATGACCGTGGCAGGGCTGCAAAAGCTGGTAGATCAATATGTGGGAACGCAGGTGTCGTCGATTTTCTTTAACCCGACAAGCCAGCGAACCGCCTACGCCAGCAAGGTAAGAGAAAGCTTTTGGGATCAGAATGAAAAGGTCGACAATTTGCTCGTAAAGAATACGCGACTTCTAAACCAGAAAGGAATCGACCCTTATCAGATTTGGATTGAGAGAAGCCGGGAAAAAAATATTTCGCCGTGGATCTCGATGCGAATGAACGACCTTCATTACACAGATGACCCTGATGCGTTTACCCACGGTAGTTTCTGGCGCGATCACCCTGAATTCCGGCGCGTAGTCGGCTCCAGGCGTGGCTACAGTGATCAGGCCCTGGACTACTCCATTCAGGAAGTCCGCGATCACAACATGGCGTTGATCCGGGAGCTACTTGAGCGCTATGACGCCGACGGCTTTGAACTGGACTTTATGCGGTCATCTTATCACTTCAAGCCGGGTCACGAAAAGCAGGGCGCGCAAATTCTATTGGAGTTTGTCAGGCAAGTTCGTGAACTGACAAAAGAATGGGCCCAGCGTCGAGGGCATCCTCTCAAGTTGGCGATACGGGTGCCGGCGGTTCCTGAATTTGCTCGTGGCATGGGCCTGGACGGTGTTGCCATGGCTCGCGCCGGCCTGGTGGACATGTTAGTGCCGACGCCGTTCTGGGAGACGGCAGATTTCGATATTCCGATCGAACGGTGGCGAGAGTTGCTGGGGCCACACGCTGATCAAGTCGTTTTGGCCGCCTGCATGGAAGGCAACATCCGAGGTTGTCGAATGCCGAGCGAAGTAATCGTAAACAGCATCGAACCCATGCGGGGCTTCACCGCCGCCATGCTCGATCGAGGGGCGGATCAGATCTACTTGTTCAATCATTTCTCCACGCCGAAAGGGCAGGACAGCATTTTTCATGAAGCGGGCCGACTTGAAACGGTGATCGATAAACCCCGTCGTCATATCGTTACGTTTCATGATATCGTGCCGCCGGGTACTGTGAAGACGGCACTTCTGCCTTCCGTCTTAAAAAGCCCACACAATCCTGCGCAGTTTCGTATCTATACAGGCCCGGGTGTGTCCGGAGGCACGGTAACCGTCCGAGTTGGCTTAGCCGAGTCGGAGGGAGTTACTGAAGTCACACTGGCAGCACGGGTGAACTCTGTTGAATGCCAGCCGATCAGTGACAACGCGGACCTCGCTCAATTCCCGGTGACCAAACCCAATCGCGTTGTCCATGCCGCGACGGCGGCGACAGCAGTTAAGCGCGTATTGCAGTTTGACGCTCCCGTATCCTCCATGCAACGGGGCTACAATCTGGTGGAAGTCTTCTTAGATCAAGGAGCAGCGCAGACAATCGTTTGGGTAGAGGTCTACATCGCTCCTGATTCGCAAGGAGAATAGTTCGCTGACGCCAGCGGCTCGTCTCATGCGTTCTCTGTAATCCCGCCAAGACAGCCGCCTACCCTGAACGCCGCCCGGCTAAGATGAACCGGTTAAGGGGTCAGTCGTATCAGAGCGTTTCAACTCTTTTTTCGACTTTTTCGGTCGGGGCACGCCGGTCCAGTTCGACGCTCTCCGCGCGCCGATTGTGGTAATGCTAGTGTTCCATATCGATCGACGACGACGCATTCAACGGGACCGGCGTCCGGTGGCAACCTCGGGCTTCCGGCCGACTTCGCTCGACGGGTTGTTCGTCATGCTAAGTTGCGCTGGTTACCAATCTTCCCGATTCATACCCGGTCGCTGACTCCGCTACTCCTGTTCGTTCCTGGCCCGGCGGGCACGTTCGCCTACCTTACCTTCCTTCCAGTAGTCCCCGAACGGTTGGCTCCTGGAATTCCCGAGGTTGGGAACTTTGTCGAGGAGGCGGCACAGCCAGCGGGGCGCCTCTTCAGGATCATACTGCGGCAGCGTGGTGGAGAGGTCGTTCATCGTTTTGAGGGTGACGAAAACCAGGAAGAACCCCCTGGCTCCGCCGGAGAGACCTCCCGCCAGCATCCCGATCATGATGGTCAGATGAAGGACCAGGGACCGTCCGAAATTCTGCTCGGCCATGGCCTCGATCCAGCGGAAGGGGCGGCTTTTCAATCGAATCAGATCAATGAGAAAATCGGCCATCTGAATGGCCAGAATGATTCCGCATCCGATGGCGATATCGGGGAAGCTCAGCCGCATTTCCGCGCCGCGGCCGTTGGCCGTCAGGAGTAACCCGATCACCGCGAGGAAGACGCCGTGCGCGGCAGAGAACATGAGCGACACGGGCAGGAAATGCTCTAGAAACGGAATGCCGACCCTGTTCGGTTTGGAGTCCTGACGGGTCTGGTAGCAGGAATGCCCCCGCACGGGAACCACCCGCCGATGGGCGACGATGCGGAGGGCGATCAACAGGGAAGCGAGGACGGTCTCGACCCAATAGACTGCCAGGGTCGTGCCCGAGTTCCAATCCCCCCAGAACCAACCCAATGCCGGAACGGCATTGATACCGAGAGTGGTGAGGATGCGCGCCAGGTTCATGGTGGTTGGTCAGTTACTCGATATTCGGCGCGTCCACCGCGCCGACGACCTCCGCTCCGCCCCCGGTGTCGATCCGGATGCTGATATTTTTGAAATAGCCGTCGCCATCATCGTCGTTGGAGTAGCTGCCGAAATACTGAACCACCAGGGTGTGGGCGTCGTGCCAGTGGTCGGCGTCGATAAGGCTGTCGCGCTCGGCAAAGCCGTTGGAAATCATGGTCGCCTTTTCCTCGGGATAGAACTCCGGCATTTTCACCGGCTGCCATCCGTTGGCGGCCAGGCGAAAGATGAGGGTGCGGGTGAAGCGCGGGCCGTCGCCCAGACGGACGGCCAGTTTGTCGCACTCGGGATTCCACACCACCCAGGTGGGCATCGGGCAGGTCTCGCCGTCGCCGCCAAAGAGAACGGCGGGTGGCGCGGATTGGTCTTTGGGCTCGATCGTGATGCGGGTGACATCGTCGTCTTTACGGGTGAAGGCGACATGCCAGCGCTCGTCCAGCGAGTCATGATCTTGCTCCGCCCGCTCACCGCCCGGAAGGATCCCGCGGAGGGACGGACCGGATTTGAATTCCCACTTGGCGTCCATCCGAATGTCGTTGAGCCGCCAGCGCCCGTCGTTCTGTTTGAAAAAAAGGGTGTCCGTCCAGATGACCGGTTCCCGGCCGGGTTCGGTGTAGGTCTGTTTGACTTGCACGGTGGCGTCCACGGTGGGCGCGCTGAAGATCTCGCCCAGCTGCCAGGATGTCACCCCTTCAAACGAACTGCTGAAAAGATCGCCCTCGATCCAGTATGGCTTCTCGTCGGGATACTTGCGCACCTGCTCTTCCCGGTAGCCACGGGCCCTTTCGATAAGGTAGGTCAATTCGGGCATGACGAGCGGTGACAGTCGCCGCATCTGCTCGACGGTGGGGAGACCCTCGACCCGTTCCTTGCGCAACTCAGTAATGAACCGCGAGGCGGCATTCCGAATCGCTTCCCGCTCCCTCGTGAGCGCGGAGTGTTGATCGGAGGCAACAGGTTCCAGTTCCGCGCCGGTTGCCGCCGATAGGCAGGCCAGTGCGAAGATGATAGTGGCAGACAGATGTTTCATGGGTGTGGAGTTAGTAAGGTTTTGATCTGGTTTAGTTCGCCGGAACGATCTTTGCCGACGCTGCCTTCGCGTTAATCATGACGGGTAATTTACTCACTGCCTTCGCCAATTTGCTTGGTGGACACTGAATCTATGGGTGCGCCATTCGCGTCCCAGCGCAATACCGAGTGCGCGAGATAGTCGGTCGATTCATCGCCACCGCTGAAAAATCCCCGCAATTCGAGAACCAGTTCGCCATCACCATTCCACCACAACGGAGTCTCGAATTGGTGCCGCCACATCAGTCCGGCAGCCTTGGTTTCCTTAACGAAGTCATAGTCGAGTTCGGGCATCTCCGCTTTCGACCACCCCTTGTTGGTTCGCCGATACAATCGAGTTTGGCTGACCCTCGGGCCGTCTTTGATGCAGATGACAAAGCCCTGGCTGTCGGGCCGCCACAGAATCCGACACTCCGTTCCCAGACCGCTCAATCCGTCGTCAAAATCGTAGAGGATAACCGGATCTGACGAGTCTGAGGCGTCCGCGATTTCGAAGCGCTGCAAATACTGCGGTGTATAAGTGGCGACCGCTTTCCATTTTTTGTCGGGCGAGGGAACTTCCATCAAAAAACTTTCAAAGGTTTCCTGATCGCCAAGCCGGGGGTGATGGGTTCGGATCAGGTAGAGTGAATACTGCGGTTCGAGCTGCACCAAAGGTGCGCCCTCGGGGGCCTGATGCGACTGGCGGGTCATCTCGTCAATCCGCACACAACGGTAGGCGTCCTTATCCACCCGGTAGAGCTTGCGCCATACAAACTCAGCGGGGCCATGGCTGATGAGTTCAATTTGCGGCCAGCCGTTTTCTTCGATCTTGACCGCTGGCGAATTCATCCAACCATCGGCGGTGAATTGTTTTGTCTCGTTGGTCTCGCGATTGAGCACCGCTATTTTTCGCGCGTTGGGATTGTCGCCTTCCACGTTGACCTGGGTCACTTCGAAATTGGGATGGTCAATGGCATCTCCGGGCCAGGCTTCCTCGACTGGCAGCTGGTGATCGATCACGAAGGCCGACGTTCTTTCGTCCCAACGAACCAAAGCACGGGCTGAGCCGCTGACGGCTTCCTCCTTGTCCGCCTCCGTCACATAGCATCCCTCGAAGCGAGATCTCACGAGGCTGCGGGGATCAAGCCAGCGCTCGGCCAGGCTGTCACCGGCGATGGTTGCGCCGCGCTGGGCGTTTTCTGAAAATCCAAGTTTTTTCATCTCGGCAGCGACCTGCTGGTCAGCCCACTCCTCCAGCGGGGCCTCGCCCTCCCATTTGGCGCGTCGGAAGATTTCACCATCCCAACGATACAGAAATGTCGCGAGGTGACGGGTGCCCACGCGGGTGGTCAGGGCGTAGCCTCGAGAATCGGGCGCCCAGAGGATGGTCTCCTCGGGGCGGCTGGGATCGCCCAGGTCTTCCCCGGGATCGCTGACAAGTTTACCGTTCGCCCGCTCGATGATGCCGAAGGCAGGTTTTCCGGCGACTACTTCATTGGAACTGTAGGATTGAAAGAGGAAGCGGCCGTCCGGCGAGAGCAACACAGGAACAGGTTCCTCGCCGGCTGCTTCCGAGTGGCAGGCCATCGTGAGGGCGATGATAGCAGGGACGTATTTCATGGAGATAAGTCACCGGGGAGGCGGGTCGCCGGGAAGGGGTTCGATTCCCGCCCAATTTTTCAGGTAGAAACTGGCCACGCGACGGACGTCTTGCTGCATCACATGGCTATCGAGACGGACACGGGAAAGTTCCAAAATCTCGGTCAGTTCGGGAACGAAATCGCCCTGGGCCTTCTCGCGCAACACACGCGCCGCCCCGATCCAGCAACTGAAGCGGTAAGCCGCGTCGGCCGCGCCTTCGTAGCTGGGATCCTGCTCGGCAGACGTCGCGTTCACCTTCCGGATGCGTTCGATGATGTCGCGCCCGGCGGCGGCCACTGCTTCCCGGGTTTCGGCCTGGGGTTCCGGGAACTGGCGGATGAAATTTAGGGCCGCTTCCGCCTGCTGTTTGTCGGCATCCAGCATGAGTTCGCCCAGTTCGGACACGAAGTTCTCCCTGGCGGTGATTCGCCCGATGGCGACGGCGCGCCGTTCTTCATCCTGCCATTCGGGAGTGTAGGGAAGCCACTCGCGGATCGGCGCGTCCGGGGCGATCGCTTCAAATTCGGCTTGCTCGGCGGCCTTCTGAACGGCTTCGAACATATCCTGTGCCGTAGGGCCGGGACTGCTCTCATCGCTGCGCACCGTTATCCGGTGGTCGGCAAGCCCGTATCCGGCCAGCGCACTCAGGCATCCGATCGCGAGGATCCCGCCCACTGAAAAGGCAACCGCTTTCCCAAAACCAGGGCCCCATCCGCGCGCGATGATCAGGCCCAGGATGCTGCAAACGATGCCTCCCAGCAACGCGATGCCGACGATAAAATAGCCTGCCGCCCCTTCGCGGGTCGTGATGTGATACCAGTTCGCGCAGGCACCCGCAACTACGCCCGCTGTCAGCAAACCGGCGACACCGGAAATCAGCGAAACGAGGAGCGACAGCGGCCAATTCATGAAAATCAGCGGGTGGCAGGCATCGCAAGTTTCAAAGTGAAAAAGCCCTCGTTGGATCAGGGAATCAGGTATCACAAATTTGAAGACAAGAGAGAAATA
Organism: Verrucomicrobiales bacterium; assembly: GCA_037969585.1. GTDB lineage: Bacteria > Verrucomicrobiota > Verrucomicrobiia > Verrucomicrobiales > DEV007 > JBBKXR01. The sequence continues at coordinate 5,175 of JBBKXR010000295.1, read as the reverse complement.
TTTGATCGGGGGAAACCGAAAAATCAGCAAGCTTCGAGACCTTGAACTGATTCAATTTCGAAACGGTCAGATGGACCGATACCGCCGGGGAGACGGTGGATCACACCGGCATCGCGTCGTTCGAGATCAACTTCCGCGCCCAGGTCATCGGGCCCGACTCAACCCTGTCACGTCGCCGACCAGCCCCTGTTTGATGGGCGATTCAACCAGGCATCCAAACGATTTGCCCTCGGAGAGATTGGAATCAGCTTCCCGGGCTTCGGGGGGTATGAACCGGGAAGATAGGTAACAAACGAACCGGGGACATGGGTAAGGATCGCATGATCAATTTGATCGGGCTCTTGACGCTACTGCCAACCGCGCTGATTCTGCTGCTGTTGCCAGCCTGCTGGAAACTGTTAAGAATGACCAAACCATCTTCCGGTCCCGAAATAGACGGCGGCCAACACGACACGGCCGCAACGGCGAACGGAAGACGCCTGCTCGTGCTGGCAGCCTTGGGGATCGTGTTCGGCGACATCGGGACGAGCCCGCTCTATGCCTTCCGCGAATGCGCAACTCACGCCGGGGAGGCGATCTCTCCTGCGGTCGTCCTCGGCGTGCTGTCACTGATGACCTGGGTGCTCCTACTGATCGTCACAGGGAAATATGCCTGGCTGATCTTGCGGGCGGACAACGAGGGCGAAGGTGGCATTCTCGCGCTGATGGCGCTCGCCCGGCGGGCGGTGGCAGGCAATGATCGCGGTGGCCGCATGGACCGGCTGCTGTTGTTTTTGGGTATCCTCGGCGCGGCCCTCTTTTTCGCCGACGGCGCGATCACGCCAGCCATCTCGGTAGTGAGTGCGGTGGAGGGATTGCAGGTGATGGCACCCGGCCTGAAGTCTCTGACGATCCCGATCACCATCATCATCCTCTTCGGGCTCTTCGCGATGCAGCGCTCCGGCACCGGCAAGATCGGCATCCTGTTCGGCCCGATCGTGCTCGTCTGGTTCGTCACCTTGGGCGTGATGGGCATCGGCCCTATCGTGCAAAATCCAGGCATCTTCGCGGCTCTGAATCCGATGTATGGTTTGGAGTTCTTACTCGGGCACGGGTGGCACGGCTTCGCCATGTTCGGGTATGTCTTCCTCGTCGCCACGGGAGCCGAGGCGCTCTACGCGGACCTCGGCCACTTCGGTCGCCGCCCGATACGCATCGCCTGGATGGGTGTGGCTCTGCCGGGGCTGCTGCTAAACTATTTTGGCCAGGGCGCACTCGTCTTGGCGAACCCGCAGGCGGCCGAGAACCCGTTTTTTTACATGGTGTCGCCAGCGCTGTTACCGGCCTTGCTGGTGCTCGCGACGGCGGCCACGATCATTGCCTCTCAAGCGGTTATCTCCGGAGCATTTTCGATGGCCAGGCAGGCGGTCATGCTCGGCCTGGTGCCGCGTTTGGAGGTGCGCCACACCTCCGGCTCCCAGATCGGCCAGGTCTATGTGCCGCTGGTGAACTGGACACTGTTCGCCGGGACGGTCGGGCTCGTTTTGGGTTTCGGTTCGTCGACGCGGATGGCGTCTGCCTATGGTCTCGCGGTAGCGCTCACGATGCTGATCACGGCATTCCTCCTAGCGATCTACCTGCGGCGTGGATGTGGCTGGTCGCTCGGCCGATACCTGTGCATCCTGCTGCCGCTCATCGTCATCCACGGCGTGCTGGTGGCGGCGAATTTTGGCAAACTGATCTCTGGTGGCTGGCTGCCGCTGGCGGTCGGTGCTGCGGGGACAGCCTTGATGTTCGTCTGGCGGCGTGGCCAGAAGTTGTTACAAGGTCATACCGACGATGTAGGATTGACGGAGGCCGACTTCCTGAACATGCTCCCGCCGGGAAAAATCGCCAGGGTGAAGGGCACCGCCATTGTCGTGACACGCTTGGAGAAAGGCGTACCACTCATGCTGCTGCACTTGATGCGGGCGACCAAATCGCTGCATGAAAACGTCGTCATCGTTACCATCGATGTCGCGAATCACGCCAAACTTCCGGCGGGTGAACGGGTGACGGTCGAGACGTTCGGTGATGGGATCTTCCGGTTGCGCGGGCGCTACGGCTTCATGGAGCGCCCGGATGTGCCGGAGATCGTCAACGAGGCCTCGCGTCGCAAGCTGCTGCCAAAAACACTGCCGGACCGCACCTATTTCCTCGGGAGGATCGTCCTCTCTGAGAAACGCAAGCCGCTCCTCCCTAGATTCCCGCGGCGGCTTTTCATGTTCCTCTTTCACAATTCCCGGCAGGCGTCCGAGCACCTCGGCATCCCGCCGAACCGCTGCATCGAGATCGGTATCCCTGTGGAAATCTGATCACACAACCGCTCAAGCCGCGCTCGGCCAGATCAAAAAGAGGTAGAGCGCGTAGCTCGCCATCAGCAGGCCACCCTCCCAGCGCTTTAGCGAGAAGCCGGTCCGCATCAGTGGCAAGACGAGCAACGAAGTACCGATCATGAAGCCGAAATCCAAGGTCGTGACCCCGCCGGCGCTCACGGGCGCAGCGAGGATCCCGGATGCACCGCCGATGCAGAGCAGGTTAAAGATGTTCGACCCGACGATGTTGCCGATCGCGATGTCGGTCTGCTTGCGGAACGACGCCACGACCGAGGTCGCCAGCTCAGGCAGCGAGGTGCCTGCCGCGACGATGGTCAGCCCGACGATCGCATCACTGACGCCCCAGTGCCGCGCGATGATGATGGCGTTGTCGACCATCAGCTTCGATCCGAGGACCAGCAGGACCAGACCGGCGAGAATGAAGAGCACCAGGCCGACCGGATTCGCGCGCTGCGCGGCCTCCGTTTCCGGATCCAGCACCGCCCCTTCCAGGAGCGCGGCAGCGGCGGTTTCGCGCCGGGCCATGCGGATTGCGAACACGGTGTAGGCGATCACAGCGCCGAAAAGCAAGCAGCCCTCCCAGCGCGCTAGCCCCCCGCCGGTCAGGAGCAACGCTGGGAACAGTAGCGATGCCCCCAGCATGATCGGCATCTCCCTGCGGATGATCTGCACGTGCACGGAGAGCGGACAGAGGAGCGCCGCCAGCCCGAGGATCAGCGCGACGTTAAAAATGTTCGAGCCGACAATGTTGCCGACCGCGATCTCGCCATTGCCCTGCAAGGCGGCGCTGGTAGAAACCGCCAGTTCAGGCGCGCTGGTGCCAAAGGCGACTACCGTCAGGCCGACGACGAGGGCATTGACCCCGAAGCGCAACGCGAGGCGCGAGGCTCCCCTTACGAGGAATTCGGCACCGGCAGTCAGGATGACGAGCCCGAGGAGGAGGAATAGGAATGAGGTGGTCATCAGTTAGTGTTAGTCATCGTGGAACCGGCCTACCCCCAGCGCCGCGACGCCTTGAAAACCGAGATAGTGGTGCCTACCAGCAGGACGAGGATGAAGGCGAACGCGAGGCGGACACCCGGCTCTGGCGTGACCGATGCGGATCCGACCAGCTCGAGGAAATGCCCGCTAGGCGCGAACGTGCCGTCTTTTGGATTCCAACCAGCGCAGCGGAATACCACCCAGAGCACAAAGATGGTGATGAGATACGCCGGGGCGATCCAGCGGATCACAAACTTGAAGATCGCCGGCACGCGGAAGCGCGCGCCGCGGTGCATCTCCGCCCAGTTCTCACTGAAGTGCCCGTTCCACCCGAACCAGAGCACGAGGGCACCCGCCATCACAAAGATTCCGAAAGTCCCGATCCAGAAATCGATGGTATCCAGCGCCTTCAGATCGCGGCTGAAATAGACCACGAGCAGCGTGCCGACCGCCGTCACCGCCGCCAGCAGCCCGACCGCCGGGGCGCGTCTGAGCCCGAAGCCTTCCTCCAGGTAGGCGATTCCAGGTTGGAGCATCGAGATCGAGCTGGTGACCGCCGCAAAAAAGAGCAACAGGAAGAACAACCCGCCGAACAGCCAGGGCAGCGGCATCTGCGCAAACACCAGCGGCAGTACATTGAAACCGAGCGCGAAGGTCGCCTGGCCAGCCACCCCGGCAGCGCCGAGAAAAACGAAGGCCGCGGGCACCGAGATGAAGCCGCCCAGGCCTATCTCGCAGAATTCGTTCACACCCGCCGCGGTCAGGCCGCTGCCCACCACATCGTCGTCAGAGCGCAGGTAGCTCGCGTAGGTGATGATCACGCCGAAGCCGACCGATAGCGAAAACAGGATCTGCCCGGCAGCGGCGAGCCACATCTCTGGATTGAGCAACTGCTGCCCGACCACGCCCGGTGCCCACATGTACTTCAAGCCGTTCATCACGTTCTGCTCAGGGTGCGCCGCGTCGGGCGCTCCGAGGGTGAGCACGCGCACGACGGTGATCAGGCCCATGACGATCAGGGCCGGCATCGCCCATCTGCAGAACGTCTCGATCCCCTTGGTCAGTCCGCGGTAGATGATCGCAAAGTTCAGCACGAACACGAGCGCCAGGATGGTCAGCATCGGAGCGCGCCCCGCGAACCCGTCTTGTCCGGCACCGACGAAGTCGCTCCAGAACGATTGGTAGGCGGAAACATCCGAGCCGAGATCCAGCTTCCCAGTGAGAAAAAACCAGAAGTAACCCGCGCACCAGGTCTCGATGAACACGTAGTAGGTGTAGACCCCCACCGGGATAACGAAGCCGAGCGCCCCGATGATTTTTCCAAAAGGATGGCGGATCAGCGCATGAAAAATCCCCGGGCTGGAGTGAAAGCCAGCCGCGCCGCCCTTCCGCCCGATCGTCCACTCAACCCAGCAGATAGGGATCCCCAGGATCAGCAGCGAGGTGAAGTAGGCGATCATGAAACCGCCGCTGCCGTAGGTGGATGCCAGGCCGGGGAAGCGCAAAAAATTCCCCAGGCCGACCGCGCTTCCCGCGACTGCAAGAATCGCCCCCCAGCGGGAGCCCCAGAATTCGCGCCTTTGAAGTGTAGGAGATGGCGCACTCCCGGGTGATGTCATATGGGTTGGCAGCACTGGGCTGCCGGTGTCAGATTCGATGCGACTGAATCTCTGTGCAATTAGATTTCATCGCGGCGGGGTAGAATTTACTGGAATTTGCTGTTTCAACTCCGCCGCTCCGTCACCGCGCATCGCCCGGGGTTGGAGTGGGTGCAGTCGATCGTCGGGAAAGGTACCAGGCGCGCTATTTCGAGATGGAGATCCATTGCCATTTCCCACCC
>JBBKXR010000294.1:0-11522 GCA_037969585.1 Verrucomicrobiales bacterium | reverse complement strand
GAACAGTAATATTACCCCGCCGGTTCCAGTAACAAATGTTGAGCGACCCGACACAGTCGGGCTCGCTCCAACGATCGGCGATACCCTGATTTTATCCGCGTGCTTAGGTTACTGTCAAGCACCTGATATTGGATCTATGAACAGCTGATCACAGGCCGATCCTCAATCGCTGTTTCATCCCCCCACTCCTGCGTGCAGAGGCAACCTGAACCCCTCCCCTCAGGCACCGATCGCATTCAGTTCACCTCACTCCGTTTTCACCTTTTCTACTCGTGCCGCAACGCCTCTACCGGATTCAGCTTTGCAGCCCGAATCGCCGGATAGATCCCGAACACGACGCCGATCAACACTGAGATGGTGAACGCCAAGGTCGGCGCCCAGAATCTCACAATGGTGATCATGTCGGCGAACTGTTCAATGATAATCGGGATGGCAATGCCGGTGATGACACCGATCAGTCCACCGGCGCCGGACAGCAGGATGGTTTCGATCAGGAACTGCAGCACAATGTCGCGCTGCTTGGCGCCGAGGGCGCGGCGGATACCGATTTCGCGGGTGCGCTCGGTGACCGTGGCGAGCATGATGTTCATGATGCCGATACCGCCGACCAGCAGCGAAATAGCGGCGATCGATCCGAGCACGATGTTGAAGATCTGTTTGGTGCGCTCGGCGCGGCGCAGCAGTTCCAGCGGCACGACCATGCGGTAATCCGGCTTGGGATGATTGCGCTCGAGCAGGTGACGAATCGCCTCGGAGGCGCCGACGACATTGTCGGGGTCATCGATTTTCACCGTGATCTCGTGCAGGTCGACTTTCTCAGCCTCAAAGCTGCCGGAGCGGTACTTGATCAGGACTTCCCCGAAGCGCTCGCGCAGCGTGGTCAGCGGAATCATCATTTCCATGGCATCCTCGCCTTCAGCTTTGCCACCGGCGGTGCCGTCGAGACCTTCACTGCCGCTGAGATTAACGCCGGCCGGTCGGGCTTCGATGATGCCGACGACGCGGTAGTAACTCTGTTGCAGACGCACCTCTTTGCCGATCGGTGAACTCAGCGGAAACAGCTTTCTGGCCAGGCGCTTGTTGAGCACACACACGTTGTCGCGACCCTCCATCTCGATCTTGGAAAAAAAGCGGCCGTCGAGCACCTCGCGATTTCGCATTTGCGGATACCAGGCAACGGTGCCGAGCACGGTGGCGTCGACGTTGTTACTCTGGTGCCAGATGTAGTCTTTGATTTTGCGGCCCGGCACCAGCACATCGACGCCGGGGATCGTCTGCTGAATCTGTTCGATATCGCGCAGGGTCAGGCCGTACTCGAGGATCATGCTGCGCTCTTCGCCGGCGCTGTTGTCGTTGCCGGTCGGCTTGACGCTCTGCAGGATGATGTTCTGACTGCCGAGATTTTCGATTTGCTGCTGGGCCTCGTAGCTGGCGCCTTCGCCGATGGCGAGCATGGCGATCACTGAGCAGACGCCGAAGACTATACCGAGCGCGGTCAGCAGCGAACGCAGCTTGTGCATCCACAGGCTCTTTATGCCGAGAATGACGGTGCGCTTGAGCCGGGCCATCGACAGGCCGGTGAACAGGTCGCGGATGGGTGAGGCGACATTCACGATGCGGTCGCTTTCACCTCGGTGAGTTTTTTAAGACTGGGCGAGCCGGTGTCGACTTCGATGTGTCCGTCGCGCAGACGAATGGTGCGCGTGGTGCGCTCGGACATGCCTTCGTCGTGAGTGATCAGGATCAGCGTTTTGCCGGCGGCGTTGAGATCATCGAAGATCTGCAAAATATCGCCGCCGGACTTGGAGTCGAGGTTACCGGTGGCTTCGTCAGCAAGAATGACGGCGGGATCGTTGGCCAAGGCACGAGCGATGGCAACGCGCTGCTGCTGTCCACCGGACAGTTCGGTCGGCTTGTGGTCGAGGCGCGTACCCAGGCCAACCTGATCGGCGAGGCCTTCGGCGATGGCACGACTCTCGTGCTGATCGACGCCCTGGTAGTAAAGTGGCACTTCGATGTTTTCGACGACGGAGAGCTGCTGGATCAGGTTGTAGCTTTGAAAAATAAAGCCCAGACGCTTGCCGCGCACCGCCGACAGATCATCGTCGGCGAGCTCGGAAACGTCGTGACCTTCGAGCAGATACTGGCCCTTGCTCGGCTGGTCGAGACAACCCAGGATGTTAAGCATGGTCGACTTACCGCAGCCGGACGGTCCGAGGATGCTGATGTAATCACCGGCCATCACCTTCAGCGAAACGCCGCGCAGCGCCTTCACGGTGATGCTACCCATCAGGTAGTGCTTTTCGACATCGCGAAGTTCGATGATCGGCGTCGGGTGCGGAGGCGTTGGATCGAGCTCACCCCTACCATCCTTGGCTGTTTGCGCAGCGCTCATTTGTGCCTTTCTGAAATAAACAAAGCCCCTGACGACCTAGGTCGTGGACGAATTTGGTCCCGCGGTCCCCCTACCCCACGTCCCGTAGGGACCGTTCTGGACAGGCGGGGGATTCATCCCCCGTAGCGCGCCAAATCCATGTAGTGTCGCAAGGAACAAATCAACTCCGGGGGCTGAAGCACCCCGGCTACCCAGCATCGTCGCTACGCGACGGAAAGCCCGACGACAACCCCAGCTGAAGTTTAAGAAAACTTCAGGCTTCATCGTCGATTCCACTTTTCGCACTCGACAGCTGCGTCGACGTATCCAATTCCTTAATCAGATCGCCAGGCTCAAAATCATCCGGCGTGTTGAGCATGACCACGTCGCCCTCATCGAGACCCGACATGACTTCTATAAACTCGTTGTTATGCTCGCCAACGGTCACCGACTGGCGCCGCCGTTTGCCGCCGGACTCCACGAACACGAAGTGCTGATCCTTTTCGACGAAGATCGACTGCACTGGAACGTAGAGCACGTCCTCCAACTCTCTGACAATGATCTCGACCTTGGCGGTCATACCCGGCTTGAGCCAGTCGTGCGTGCCTTCGATCTTAATGGTCGACGGATAAACTTTCAGCGACGGATTGTAGCGTGAAGCGTTTGAGTCCGGCAACACGGCGACTTTGGTGACGGTGCCTTCGAGCGACTGATCGGGAACGGCGTCGACCGTGATCCGCGCGACCTGGCCGAGTTGGATTTTTTTAATGTGCGACTCGTGAATATTGACATCGACCGCGAGGTGCGACATGTCGGGAATGGTGATGATCGGCTGACCGGTCTTCAACGCGGCACCTTCGGAAATAGCTTCGTAGTAGCGCGAGTTGTAGTAGTTACTGTTGCCACCACCGTAGGCCACCAGCCCAGCTTTCTTGGCGACGATAACGCAACTGTCGAGTTGCACCTGCAAGTCTTCACGCTTCTTGAGCTCGAGCTCGTAGCGGCGCTTGCGGCTGCGGTAGCGAGACTCGGCCTCGGCCTGTTGGGCCATGGCTTCGCGCTTTTCACGCACCAGTTCGAGCAGCGCCTCTTCGTAAACTGAGAGCATTTTTTCAGCTTCTTTGGGAAACTCGTAATCGCGGAACAGTTCGAGCTCAGTCTCAGCCGTCTTCAGCGTCAGCTTGGCTTTTTCGAGTGTGACCTTCTCGTTCTCGAGCGTCGAGGTAGTGATGAAATTTTCTTTGTGCAAGCGGATCGCCCCTTCGACGGCTTCTTCGACGACCGCCATCTCCGTGCGCGCCAACAGCGCCTCATCGCGCATCCTTCGGATGGTCTGCTCGGCCTCACCTGCACCTAGACGGTCGTCTTCAAGAAAAGAGGCAAAGTCGACGCCGGACGCTTGACTGCCGTTCTGATCGTTACTCGAACTGGCTGCGTCGGCGGCTTCGGCGCCCCCTTCTTCCTTTGCCACTGGGTCGACTTTCTTTTCACTCTTTGCGACCAGGGCCTGGGCCTTTTTCGCGACTGGATCATCGGCCGATGAAGTGGACATCTCTCCCCCATCGTCGACTGCAGTTGCCTTAGCGTCTGCGGAAGCGACGGCGGCAGCAGGCTCGGAACCTGTCAGTCCGTCCTCTTCAAGCAGCGTATTGGCATCGAACGCTTCGGCGATGATCTCATCCGTCTCGCGCTCGAAGGCTTCGAAGCTCTCCGTGTCGTAAGGCAAAGCCAGCGCGTGAATGATTTCCTTCGCAGCCTTGGCACCGACGAACTTCTCGAAGTCGAGCAGGGCAAAGCGCGCCAACTGACGCACCAGCTTGATCTCGCTGGTATTCTCACTGGCCTGAATTTCGATGTTCTGCTTGGCCTCAACGTAACCCGCCTGCGTCTCCTGAAACTGAACGTCGTGATCGACGATCTCCTCCTCGACGGTAGACGCGTCGAGCTTGACCAGAATTTTGCCTTCCTCGATATCCTTATCGGTGACCTCGTAGCCTTCTTCGATGATGTTGAGAATCTTGGTTCCGGCGGCGATTTTTACCTCATTGAGAATCTCCAGCGACTCGAGCGCATGGATGTTGCCACCCTCCAGCACATCGATGGTCAGATTGCCACGCTGAGTCTCGAACACGGCGGCCGCATCAGACTGCTTTTCTTTTCCCCCGAACGGTTTCCAGACTGCCAAAGCGATCCCGACGATCACCAGTGTCGGAACGAGCCATTTTAGAAACGGAAATTTATTCATCATGATCGGCTTCCGCCTCTAACACTCGCACCCAACTACCGTCATCTTTAATATATAGAATTCCCATATCCTGCCAAAGACGTAAACGCGCCAAGGTATGGTCGACCATGGCGGAACTGATGGCATTTCTCGAGTTTACCAGATCACGTCGGGCATCGACCAGGTCGCGCGCTTCGCTCTGTCCGATTTCGGCGAGAATCTCCTGTTCGCGCAGCCGGCGGCCAGCCAGTTCAGCACCGAGTTGGCTGATCTCGTAGTTGCGCTTCGCCTGGCCGAGCGCCCGCCAGTCGTTGTTGACCTGCAAGCGCACTCGATCGTAGGCCAGATCGCGGTCGCGCTTGCGTTGCTCCTGATTCAAGATCGTGCTGCGGTAGTTATTACGTTCCTCTTTGCGATCAAACGGCAAATCGACGTCGAGACCGGCACTCCAGTTGCGGCGCGAAAGATCGAGGCTCGGCGAGCCGTCGGTGGTCGGACTGGATAGGTCGTAGCTACCGACAATGTCGAGACCCGGGCGCAAATCGATCTGCGCTACTTCAATCCGGCGCACTGCATCGTCGACCCGATCATTTGCCGACTCGATATCCGGCCGCGTATCCAGCGCGACTTGCTGCGCCTGATCCTGTGTCACCTTCGGATCGATGATTTTCAAATCGCTCAGCTCGCTCTCAGCCAGCACGATCGGGGTATCGACCGAAATGCCGAGCTCGATCTTCAGTTCGTCGACCTGCCGCTGATAATCGCTGATCGCATTCACCCAGTCGCGCTCGGCCGACAGCGCTGCCTGGCGCAACTGACCGAGCTCGGTCTGAGTACGCCGATTCTCATTTGCCAGCGCTTCCTCGCGGCCTACGCTGAGACGAAAGCCCTCGTAACCAACCCAGTTGTTGCGCGCCTGATCGCGAGCCAGCAACACGTTGTAATATCGATCGGCGATACCGACAATGAACTCACGCCGGAACGTGGCGAAATCGCGTATCGAATAGAGCAGGTCGCGCTCAGCCTGGGTCAGATTTTCCATCGTCGCCTTGTAGCCGGCACCGCGTAGCAGAGGCTGCGCGACCGTCACCACCAGTGCTGATCCATTGGCCGAACGACCGCCACCGAGAAACTGCAGGAAGTCAGTGGTAAAATCCGCCGCTAAACGGGCGCCCGTCCTTTGCAGCATCGAAAAGCCGAGATTCGAGCGACTGGCGAAGGTATTCTCGGCGATCAGTCGGTCGACATTAGTCTCCACAACAGAGCTGCGCGTCGGACCTTCGTTGGAGCCGCCGCCGCCGTCCGTGCGATTGCTCGATCGGGCAATGCCACCGGTGCCGGTAAAAATGGGCGCCAACTCGTGCCGAATCAGCGTCAGTTCCAAAGTCTGCAAATAGATCAGCTCTTTCTGCGACAAGTAGGTGCGGTTGTAATTGATCGCCAGCTCGAGCGCATCCTCGAGCTTGATGATTCGACCGCCGACCTCGCTTTTTGCAGATTTGCCGAGAAATTCTGCCGCCTCTGCATTTGTCGCCAAGTCTTCCAGCGAGATTGGTTTAGCAGGCACCACCGACAAATCGTCACTGTCGACGTTTTTCACCCGCTTGCTCTTCCAGCCCAGGATACCGGTCGCCTCCTTGTCGGCCGAGCGCCGGTAGTAGTCCGCGGTGCAGCCCGCGGCGCACCAGGACATCGCCGCCAGCGCGAGTACCGGCGCAATGCGCCGCCACACCTTCCGGCAACGATGCCGTCTGGATTGCTTGAAAAACATGATTCCGAGCCGCCCGCCGATACGGCCGACAATGGCTAACGGAAACGCGGAGTGAGATCAGATATCGCCGTCGTTCTCGAACAGGAAAGCAAGATCTTCTCGTTGTAGATTCCTAGCAAATCCCTCCTCACCTAACACCCCCGTCATCATGGCCCTCTTTTGTTGTTGCAGAATACGAATCTTCTCCTCGATCGATTCACGCATCAAAAGTCGGTAGGCAATGACCTTACTTTCCTGCCCAATACGGTGCGTCCGGTCAATCGCCTGGTTCTCAACCGCCGGATTCCACCACGGATCATAAAGGATGACATACGACGCCGCGGTCAGGTTCAAACCACTGCCGCCAGCCTTTAGCGACAGCAAAAATACGGTCGGATCATCCGAGTTTTGGAAGTCCTCGATGACTTTCTGGCGATCCTTGGTCTGACCGGTCAGGTAGGCAAACGGTCGATCCTCATCCTGAAGCCGATCGCGAATGATATCGAGCATGGTCACGAACTGACTGAATACCAGCACCTTATGACCTTCCTCCTTGAGCTGATCGAGTAGATAGAACAGCGCATTCAACTTCGCGCTCTCCTCCTCGCGATACTTCGGGTCGATCAGTGCCGGGTGACAGCAGATCTGGCGCAAGCGCATCAGCCCCTGCAAAATCACGAAGCTGTTCTTGCGCAGCGCGTCATCGTTTTCCAATCCGAGCAGGACCTTCTGGATGCGATCCAACTCATCTTTGTAGAGCTGTTTCTGAACGCCCTCGAAGTCGCAGAACACGTCCTCCTCCGTCTTCGGCGGCAGATCGAGCGCGACCTCGCCTTTGGTGCGACGCAGCAAAAACGGACGCAGTCGAGCGGTCAGGCGCGTTTGCGCCTGCGGATCCTTGCGCTTGTCGAAGCGTTCACGGAAATACTTGCGATTGCCGAGAATGCCCGGCATCGCGAACGACATCAGACTCCACACATCGAGCAGTCGATTCTCAATCGGAGTACCGGTCAGCACCATGCGGTTTTGCGCTCTCAGCAAACGTGCCGCCTTGGCCGCTTTCGAGTCAGGATTCTTAATTTGCTGGCCCTCATCGAGGATCACTGCCAGCCACTCGATGCTCTGCATTTCATCAGCCGCCGATCGCAACTGCGAGTAGTTGATGACCAGCAGATCGATCTCAGAATTAACTCGATCCATGTCGAGATCCTGACGTTGCCGCAATACCTCGACGCGCAATTCCGGCGCTGCTTTCTTCACCTCGGCCGCCCACACATCGAGCACGGACTTCGGGCAGACGACCAGACACGGAGCCAATTTATCACCCGCATTGGCGCGCAGTGACAACACCCAGCCGAGCGTCTGAATCGTCTTACCGAGACCCATGTCATCGGCAAGAATGCCGCCAAAGCGATTCGCCGAAAGGTACGACAGAAAGTGAAAACCCTCGACCTGATACGGTCGCAAATCTACCGTCAGCCCCTCGGGAAGTGGCGGACGAACCTGCAGCTTGAGTGAATTGGCCCGTGCCGAAATTTTCTCCCACGCCGCCGCGTCGAACACCTCCTTCGCCAAGGGTTCGGCCAACTGCAACACGTGCAGGCGATGCGTCTCGCCCGACAAATCGAACGGGTCCAGACCGATGCGACTGACCGCCTCCTTCTGCGAATCGTCGAGGTTCATGTGCAGACGCAGCCAACCGCCGGCATCCATGCGCACGAATTCGCCGCGCGCAGCTACCAGCGCCTTGATCTCTTTCTGCGAAAGATCCATGCCCTCGACATTGACGACCACCTTGAGATCGAACCAATCGATCTCCTGGTCGACCACCTCGAAGCTGACCGTCGCCTCGACCGGCTCGGCGCGCAGCGATGCGAGATCGCCCTCCAACTCCGTCACGATGTGCTCTGGCAAGCCATCCACCCATTCGGTGAATTTCTCAGGAAACTGACGCACCACCCGCGTCCGGAAACAGCCGACATTGGCGTCAAAACTCAGCGCCATCTGGCGCAAAAATTCCGGCACTTGGCGCAAGTGCTTACGATCGTAGCGATAGATCAATCCATCCGCAGCCGGCGGTTTCACGGTCACCTCCCAACCCTCACGACCGAGCACCTCCTCGCGCAAACCGTTGCCATCGCGCGCCACTACCCGCACCAGGAACTGCTCGCTGCTGCCACCACCGACATTCGTCGCCAGATGCATTTCGAATTTCACGTCGAGACGCGTATCCGTGATCCGCTTGGCCAGATCTTCTGGAATCTCCGCTCCTATCTGAGCCAGAAACGCCACCCCCTCTTCAGTCACCAACACCGAGCGCGGAATCGCGTAGCGCGGCTCAATCTCAGTGGCATCCAGCCAACTCCACGGTCCCGGAAACATCGTCTCGTCCGACAAATACAAATCTTCCTCGCCCGGCAACAAGCGCATCACATGCGGCACGTCGCGACCTTCGGCAGTGATCAACTGCAGCTCAAAATCGTCCTCGCTGCCCATCGTGTCATCGCGGCATATCCAGTGCAGCGGTTCTTCGATACGGCGCACCGGCGCCTCGTCCAGCGTCACGATGTGTGCTGCCAACTCGCGCTGATGAAACAGCCGGTTGAGCAGTCGGCAACTGGCGATTTTTTCTAAATTCAGTCGAGCTTCTTCCTTGCCCTCCTCACTCTCCAAGACACTCGTCCAAATCAGTTCGTCAGCCGCCTCCATGCGCAATGCGCCATCGTGATAGCGTTGCTTCGCTGCCTCAAAATCGTCGCCAACTTCCAGACGCGAAAACTTTTCCACGTCACCTTCGCGCCACAACAACCGCGCCTCGCGACCGCTGATCTGCAAACGAAATGCCACACCTGTGACCTTCGTCGACGCACTGGTCTCGGACGCCGCATCATCCGTACTGGCCTTCTGCACCGTATGTCGCCACTCGCTGATCTCGCGCTCACGCTCCCAGCTCAGCAATTGCTTTTCGGTCCACTCAAAGTCCGTGATCGCATTGAGAAACTCCGGATAGTCGACGTTCTTTTTGCGGAACGCGTAGGCGATGTAATTCCAGAACTGAACGATGTCGGTCGGCGGCTTCGGCCACAGAACCAGCGCGTCGTAACTCTCCACATCCCAGCGCGGGCTCAAGCGCACCAGGTCAGTATCGAAAATCTCCCGCTCGAGTTCGAAACGGCGAAATCGCGCCTCAAGCTTGGCGACAAAACCGTCCTCGCGCTCGTCCAACGACCGCTCCAAACGCTCCTCGATCATCTCCGTCAACGACTGAGCACCGACCTGATTCGGCGCCTCCGGCACATCGCCACCCCGCGCCAGACGCTCATGCATCGTCGCATACAGCGAAGGACAATCGCGACCCACCTTGCAATCGCACTCCCCGGTCCATTCATTGCCCTGTAGACGCAGCTTGGTCCGACAAGTCCCCCCCGCTGTTTCGACCCGCCCCTGAATGAACAGATGATCTCCGAAAATTTGCGAAATCGCCCCTTCGTCATGAAGGCGAAGCCCCTCCTCGCGGGACGATTCAGAAAAGGAATTGAAGAAGTTTAGAGTAGCTCGGTCGGGATTCATCAGGGAGGTAAAGGACAAACGATTCCAGCAAGACGATCGCAACAGTGATCGCGGTGGATTCCCTGCTCTCCCGACAACGCGTCGCCAGTCGAAAGTGCAAGAGAGTGTTTTAACACCATGGCCATTGGCCTCGCAACCTTGGATATTGCTTTTCGTAAATTAGAACGTTCGAAAATGCCCTTCACGGCGTATTTTGAAGTAATACCACGCGGGGGGGGTTGTTGGAAAGAATCGGCTCAGCATGAAGATCGAATGCGCGCAGCGCCGAATCCTCCCTTTCTTTATAAAAAACCATTCTACCGGATAAATGATCCGGTTGGTATCTGCTTTTCACCGGATGTCCGAATCTCACCGCCCCCAACGAAACGCCAAAGCATCGCCAACCAGTCGGCGGGTTATTCTGTTCACCGACCTGTCGTGCCGTAGTGGCCGTGACTTGAGCGTCGCCCTCGATGAAAAAATCGGATCTGCCATCGCCGGCTGGCGGCTTTCGATTCGTCATAATACCGACGCTTCGCCCGATGAAATCGCGAAACTGCGCGCCGCTGCGATAATAGTCGACGGACTCGACAGCGATCACGTGGCCTGCGCACAAAAGGCCTGCCGAAAACTCATCAATATATCGTGCGCAACAGTGCCCGGCGTCGAATCACTCGCCATCGACGCCTATCTGGCTGGCGCCGACGCAGCCGATATCCTGCTCCGCCGCGGCCATCGTAGATTTATTGCTGCCGAGAATGAAAACCCCCTATTGCTGAGCGGCTTCGTCGACGAAATCGCTCACGCGGGTCTGACGGCAGACGTCGTGCAAACCGCAACAGACTCCGACCCACTGCCGAATGGGGCAATTCTCGCTGAAACTAATAGCCACCCACCCGGTTCCGACTGCAATGGCGAGTCGCAAAGCAACGCCACGCTGATCTGCATCGGGCGGCGTTCGACCGAGTGCAGCTTCATCGTCGAACCCTCAGCGCATTGCCTTGCCTCAGTCCTGAACCAATGGCTGGACGACGATGCGATGCCACTACCCGCCATCCCTCCGAAACCCGTCGACGCAATAGCCGTGACCAGCCTCCCCGACGCCTTTGGAGACCCGGCAATCTCGGAGATATCGGCATACATAGACGAACAATTAAGCTGCGGCAAAGGCTGCAAAGTTGACACGATCGCGAGCCACTTTTCGTTTGCTCGACGCACCCTCGAACGGCGTTTTCGGGACGTCACTAAGACATCGATCCACAAAGAAATCACCCGTCGTCAGGTAGCCCGCGCCCGCCAACACTTGTTCGAACCTGGTGCGACGCCCGCCACGGCGGCCGCAGCCGCTGGGTATTCCAGTACCCGCATGCTTTCGATCAATTTCCGCAAACTCACCGGCCTTAGCCCGCGCAGCTACCAGAGAAAAAAAACCTAGCCTGCATGTAAGCCTAAAGGCCCCAAAGCGTCTGAAATGCAGTGAAAAACGTAACCTACAAAAACCTAAGCTTAAACGACTTTCGTTTGACATAAGCCGCTAACGCTGGACAATCTGCTTTCTTACCCTTACTCTAAACCTAACGCTAAACCTAACGCTAAACCTACACCCCCCCTAAACCACAACCCCC
>JBBKXR010000293.1:0-13278 GCA_037969585.1 Verrucomicrobiales bacterium | reverse complement strand
GCCGAATGACAGGGGAGATCAGATCGTCCAGAGGGCCACTCGCTGACGCTCGCAGCTACCCTTTTGGTTTTTCCGGATGCCAGCGATAGTGGCCGACGATCTTCCACTGGAAGGGATCGCTGTCGAGGATCGGACCGGAGCCGATGTTGTGCACAAACCAGATCTTCTTCGAGTTAGAATCGCGACCCTGCGGGGCCTCGACTACGATGCCAATGTGCCAGAGATTATTGCCGTTCAAGTCCCAGGCGATCAGGTCGCCGGTGCGATAGTCGGCGGCCTTTTTTGAAATCGGTAGCTCGGCTTTCTGGCGTTTGAAAAAACTCTGCAGATTGGGCACGCGGCGGTGATCGATATTTTTGTCGGCGCGACGCAGGCCCCAGTTTTTCGGGTAAGCTGAAAAGTTCGCCTTCATGTCCTCGTGGACGAATTGTTGCAGGTCATAGCCAAGCGCGCGGTAGCTGCGAATGACGACGTCGGTGCATACGCCGGTGTCGGCCGGGACGTCGCCGCCGGGGTAGTCGAGCACAACGTAGGCCGGATCGTAGCGAACGCTTTTGGTGCTGCGCTCGATGGCTGCGTCGGACAGGCGTTCGGCGAACGACTTGGTGGCGGTCTGCTGCGCGAATTCGCTGGCGACTTGGGCGGGGGCGAGCGAACTGGTAACGAAAAGCAGAACGGCGAGAATGGTGAAGCAGGTAGAGTGATGCATCTCAAGCAGGATACGTCTGGGCGGATGGCTTTCTTTCACGTTGGGGGGAGGGGAAACCAGGGGCTTCGTCTGGAGCGCGACCGTCCCCGGTCGCATCGCTGTCGGTAGCCCGTCCTCCGTGAAGGCGAGCGAGGACGCTCGCGCTCCATGGCTTGAGCATTCACGGTTTCACTTTCACCTCGTTCCAGGCAGCGTCCATAGTTTCTAGATCGGCGTCTTGCAGGTCAACGTCGTCGGCGCGCAATTGGATTTCCATTTTGTGAAAGCGGCGGACGAATTTGCCGTTGGCAGCGGCGAGTAGGGTCTCGGCATCGCTGCCGCGCTTGCGGGCGAGGTTGACGACGGCGAATAGAAGGTCACCGATCTCTTCGTCGACGCGTTGGCTGTCGCCGGATGCGATGGCTGCTTCGACTTCGGCGAGTTCCTCGCGGATTTTATCGATCACTGGGTCAATGTCGGGCCAGTCGAAGCCGACCTTGGCGACTTTTTGCTGGAGCTTTTGAGCGCCGAGCAGGGCCGGTAAGCCGCGGTGACGGGGATCGAGAAAATACTCGGGAGTGTCGGTTTCGCCGCGTTCGGCGCGTTTGATTTCATCCCACTGGCGTAGGACCTCGCCACTGTCACCGAGGGTTGATTCGGCGTCGCCGTGATCAAACACGTGCGGATGACGGCGGACGAGCTTTTCGCAAATCGCGCGGGCGATGTCGTCGAAGTCGAAGTATGAGCCGCCGACGTTTTCCGATCCCATTTCGGCGTGAAAGAGAGGCTGCAGCAGGAGGTCGCCGAGTTCGTCGACCAAGGCGTCGCGGTCGCCAGCGCGGATCGCTTCAGCAACCTCGTAGGCTTCTTCGATCAGGCTGGGAATCAGCGACTCGTGGGTTTGCTCGGCATCCCACGGACATCCGCCGGGCGCGCGCAGGCAGTGCATGATGGCGCGTAGGCGATCGATGGGAGGCAGGTCAGCGGAGGGGGCTTGCATGATGGCGGCAGGGTAATCGAATTCGAGTTCAGGGCAAAAAATTGAGCGCGGAACACCCATACAGACAAAAAGCGACCTTATAAGAAAGTTATGGAAATTATAATAAATGAAATTATAGTAAATCTCGTATTGACCTCAAATTAACTAAGCCAAGCCATGCATGAGTCACCGTCCAAGCCGGTAAGCTATAGTCAATCAGTCTCAAATACGGTGCTCGTCGTTTTGGTCGTGGCCGCTACTCTTGCGCTGTACTTTCTCCAGCATGGCTTCAACTTTGCGGCTTATTCACTCGGTAGGCTGGCTGGCACGATCGTTTCATTGATACTGTGGCCAGCACTTTTTGGCTGGTTTATCTGGCGATTCACCGGCCGGCGTAAAAATGGCGGGAGCTGGACGTTTAATATCGTATTGCTGCTTTGCGCAATTGGCTCGTCAGCGGTGAAGTTGGATCAAATTACCGAAGCTCGGTCGGCGGCGGGTAGCGGGGATCGCGACTCGGCAGAAATGTCTGCGTCGACTTCCAAATCGCGCCGAGAGAGAATCAAGGTGCCGGGAGCTTCAAGTTCGGCTGGAGCGCGCGAGACTGTAGGAACTAGGGAATCGGGAAGAGACCCGCACGGTCTTTTGGATTATGCCGCTGAACTTGAGAAAGGTATTCCTCAGATCGAGATCGATATCATCGACGTCACCGGTGACTATTTGACTAGAAACTCGATGGGTTTTGCAAACTGGGGTGAGGCAGCCCTCTCTTTGCGAAGCACCAACGCGGCAGAATTTGCACATCTTGAGGGTGCGGAAGAGTTCAGACGACAACGAAATATCATCGTCACATATACGAAGGCTTCGAAGGAATATCTTCAGTTCCTGAAAACTGCGCCGCAACGAACGGAGGCTGGATTGCTGGCGCTTGGTCCGAACCACCCCTCTGTGCAGATGGCTTCAAGTGAGATTCGTAAACTTGGGGAGGAGTCGAAACCGCTGATCGATTACCTTCCTGCGGGTCTTGCCTACGCGGAAGATCTTTTGGCAATTCTGAATTTTGTGGAAGGGAATCACGCGGAGATTTTCGACAACAGTGGAAATATCATTCAAAGCGCGGGATCGGCAGGTGAGATCTGGCAGAAGGTCGTCGCAGTCTCCGCACAGAAAGAAGCGGAGTTGGTTCGTTTGGAAAACCAGTTGAAGGACCAATTGGCCATCGGTGAGTAATCATCGATTCAACTGTTCAAACACCCGGACCCGCTCGTTAGGGGTGAGGTGTTGCGACTGCTGAAATTCCCAGCCCCCCGACGCGATCAACTGCGCGCACGGCGATCGCATTGACCAGTTCGCCGTTAATGGTCGTGGGCACACTGGCTTCGCGGGCCGTCGAGGGCAGAATGTGCACGCTGCGCCAGGCGACGCCGCTGCGGACTTGGACGCACCACCAGCGGAGGGCGGGATCGGCGTCAGGCTTAGTTCCGTCCGACAGATACCAAGCGAGCGCAATGCTGCTGCCATCCTGACGGGCGGCGAGTTCGATTCGCGGCAGCCGTGTCGCCGGATCGGCGAGCCATGGGCTGGCGGGAAACAGGATTTTGTTCGGGTTGATGTCACGGCGCAATCGGTCGGCGATGCCGCCGGCATTTTTCTTCAATGCGGAAATGCTCCAGTGAATGTGGCCGGCTTCGGGAAAGGACGGCTTAGCGGGTGAGCCGCGAGTGATGTCGATTTGATTGGCGAGTTCGGTGGCGTCGCGACCGTCGCTTTCGCCAACCCCTTTGCGACCGATTCGCGCAGGCGAAATGCCGGGCCAGAGGTGGCGTTGGTGCACGTTTTGGGTTTGCCACCAATCGAACAGAAGGTTGAACGCTTGCGGGCCTTCAATGCTCCAGTAAAGCTGTGGCGCGAAATAATCGATCCAACCTTCGCGCAGCCATTTTTTTGAATCGGCGTAGATGTGACCGTAGGCATCCAGCCGACCCTCGGTGCCTTCGGGAACGCCAGGACGCCAGATGCCGAATGGACTGACGCCTACCTTGACCCAGCGGCGGGTGTCTTTGATGCGTACGTAAAACTCGCGGATGAAGGTGTCGACCTGCTCACGTCGCCAGTCGGCCAGATCGAGCGTGCCACCGCTGGCCAGATAGAGTTCGCGATTGGCTTTATCGTCAAATTTGTCGCCGCCGCCGTTTTGGGGGTAGGGATAAAAATAATCATCGATGTGCACGCCGTCGACGTCGTAGCGGGTGACCACGTCGGCCATGACGTCGAGTGCGCGTTGGCGGACAAAGGGCGAAGTCGGGTCGAGCCACTTGGTTGAGCCGGCCTGACGAACGACCTCGGGATGGGTCTCTGTGATGTGATTTTCCGCCAGCTCGCCGACGCCGGAGACGCTGGCGCGGAAGGGATTGAACCAAGCGTGCAACTCGAGGCCGCGGGCGTGTGCTGCATCGACGGCAAAACTGAGAGGGTCCCAGAACGGTGAGGGCGGGCGACCATTTTTACCGGTGACAAATTTTGACCACGGTTCGATCGGTGAGGCGTAGATGGCGTCCGCCATCGGCCGCACCTGCAGGACGATGGCGTTAAGGTTGCAGGATTGAGCAAGGTCGAGCAGGGCGATCAGTTCGGCTTTTTGAGTGGCGGGCGAAGCACTCGAATTCGATGGCCAATCGATGTTATAGACAGTTGCGATCCAGACGCCGCGAAATTCCCGGGCGGGTTCGGGCGCGAGGAGGTCAGTCGCCTTTTTCCAGGTTTGCGCCGAGCTGTGAACGGCAGTGGCGCAGCTCACCAGCGCTAGCAGGCTGAGAAACAGCACGCGTCGGTTACAAACGAGGGCAGCGATTGTAATCGAAAGTTTTGCCATTGTGCCTTTACTGTTCACCGGTAATTCGTAGCGTTGGCAGAGTCGGGTCAGTGTCCGGCGATGTTTATAATGCTCCGCCAATTCTACCCTTAAAACCCACAAGCACCATGACAGGATTTGTTCTCACCCTCGTTGTTATCGTCGGCATCGTATTGCTGGCGGTCTTTTTTGTTATCGGCATCTACAACGGTCTGGTCAAACTGCGTAACCGCTACAAGAATGCTTTTGCGCAAATCGATGTGCAACTGAAGCGACGCTACGATCTGATCCCGAATTTGGTAGAAACGGCGAAGACCTACATGGCGCATGAAAAAGACACGCTGACCGCCGTCATCGAAGCGCGCAATCAGGCGCAAGCGGCGAACAAAGAAGCGGCGGCGAACGTCGGCGATCCTGCGGCGATGGAAAAACTGTCCCAGGCCGAATCCGGTCTAGGTGGAGTGCTCGGTCGAATGTTCGCGCTTTCGGAGGGCTACCCCGATCTGAAGGCGAACGAAAACATGATGCAGCTGACCGAAGAACTGACCTCTACTGAGAACAAAATTTCGTTCGCCCGTCAGGCCTACAACGACGCGGTCATGCACTTTAACAACAAGACCGAAATGTTCCCGTCGAGCATCATCGCAAGCATGTTCAACTTCGTAAAAGCGACTTTGTTTGAAGTCAGCGACGACGCCGAGCGCGAGCCGGTGAAGGTGTCGTTCGATTGAGGCAAATTGGTGGATGCGCTCAGGGCATCTGCCCTCTGATATTTGACTTCTGCCGTCTGGTCACACCGTGGATTTTTTCGAACATCAGGAACAGGCACGAAAGAAAAGCGGGCTGCTCGTTTTTTACTTCGTGCTGGCGATCATCGGCATCGTCGTGTCGATCTATTTTGTGGTTCTGTTAATCAGTGGCTACGATGGTAATCGCTACATGCTGCGCAGTTTGTGGAATCCGGAGATTCTGTCGACCACGGCGATTGGAACGGTGGCAGTGATCCTGCTCGGCAGCGGCTACAAGGTCATGCAATTGAGCGGCGGCGGTGCTGTAGTTGCGAAGGATTTGGGTGGTCGACGCGTCGATCCTAAGACGCGTGATTTTGACGAGCGAAAGCTGCTCAATGTGGTCGAAGAAATGGCGATCTCGGCAGGCATGCCGGTGCCGGAAGTCTACGTCATGGACAACGAGGAAGGCATCAATGCCTTCGCAGCGGGACGGACGGCGAACGATGCAGTGATCGGGGTGACCCGGGGCACGATCAAGTATCTTAGTCGGGATGAATTGCAGGGCGTGATCGCTCACGAATTTTCGCACATTCTCAATGGCGACATGCGGCTCAACATGCGCCTGATCGGTTTGCTGTTCGGCATTTTGTTCATTGCCATGATCGGTCAAATGATGATGCGTGGCGCTGCCAATTCGGCGCGCTACTCGCGTAGCCGTGAGTCAGGCGGAGGGACTATTGTGTTTTTGGTCGCCGGTCTGGCAGTGATGGCGATCGGTTACATCGGCTTGTTTTTTGGCAAGCTGATCAAGGCGGCGGTGTCGCGGCAGCGCGAATTTCTGGCCGACGCTTCGGCGGTGCAGTTCACTCGCAACCCGGACGGCATCGCCAGCGCGTTGCGCAAGATCGGCGGATTGTCGCAGCGTTCGTCGCTGCGGACTCCGATGGCGGAGGAGGCGAGTCATATGTTTTTCGGAGATTGTCGGTTGCGGTCATCGGTTTCGACGGCGCTGGCGACGCATCCTCCGTTGGAGGAACGGATCAAGCGGATCGATGCCAGCTGGGACGGCAAGTTTCCCAAAGTGCAGCTGCCGGATATTTCTGCGGGACGTCAACAGGCCGGGCCAAAGGGTGGCAATCGCGGGCGCGATCGTCAGGGACGTGGGCATGCGCTGCCGGGCTTTCCGCATCCGGAGCGGGGTGGGATTTTGAATCTGACCGAGGCGGAAGCGTTTCAGAGCATGTCGAATTTGACCGGCGAACAGGTTGCCTTTGGTGAGGGCTTACACGCGCGCTTGCCGGAGTCGTGGCTCGATGCAGTGCACAGCGAGGCAGGCGCGCAGGCGATGGTGTTCGCGCTGTTGCTGGCACAGGACGATGCCTTGCGCGAGACGGAGTTGCAGCGCCTGTCGGACTCGACCGATCCGGAAACGTTCCGCGAGACGGTGGAGTTGCACGGCAGCTTTGGCGACTTGCATTCGAGCACGAAACTGGCGCTGGTCGATCTGGCGATTCCGACTTTGCGGCGGCTGAGCACGTCGGAGTATGAGCGGTTTTACAAGGTGAAGCAGGAACTGATCGCCAGCGATGAGCGGGTGGATTTGTTTGAGTTCACGCTGATGAAGGTGATCGATCGGCATTTGTCGCCGCAGACTCCGGCGCGGATTCGGTATCGGAAGATCGATCAGCTACACAGCGAGGCGTCGGTGTTGATTACGACTCTGGCGCAGTTGGGCAGTCGAAATCCGGACGAGGTGTCGGCGGCTTTTCGGGCCGGTTCGAGTTTGATCGAGGAGGAGGCGGGCAGGCCGCTGACGATGAAGTCGGCCGGCGAGTGTGGTCTTCAACATATCGATGCGGCGCTGAAAAAGTTCGAGCAGGCGACGCCGCTGGTGAAGAAGCGTCTGTTGTTCGCTGCGGGCAAAACGGTGATGGCGGACAAGAAGCTGACCAGCGACGAGGCGGAACTGATCCGGGCGATTGCGGATGCAATTGGCAGCCCGATTCCGCCGTTCGTGAAGACGGAAGCTCCAGGCATTTAGGATTTACCAGTTCAGATGGATCATTTTCGAAGTAGGGAGGTGCGGGGCTATGTGGTCAGTGAGAGGGCTTCCGACGCTTCGGGTAGCTCGGCTGGCGTTCGGTCGACGCCGTGGTGGTTGGTGCCGAACTTGTTGGCGCTGGATGCTCCGCTGGTGGCCGTGGTTTGGTTGTCGGCATTTGCTCATGCGTTCGAGTCGGCGGTCGAGTGGCCGGTTATGGTGGCGTTGTTTGCGGCGGTGTGGTGTGTGTATCTGGCCGACCGCCTGATCGATGCGCGGTGTATGCAGGACGAGTCGGTGGCAACGGCGCGGCATGTTTTCGCGCGACGGCATCGGCTGATTTTTCTGATGGCCACGGTGATATCGATGGCGCTCGGTGGCTGGCTGGCGGTGACGCATTTGGAAGCGGAGCTGTTGCGTAGTGGATTGATTCTGGTCGGCGCTGTCGGGATTTATTTTGGAGGCTTTGTCAGGGTGTTTCGCGGTTGGCGACCTCTGCCGGCGAAGGAGGTGGTGTGTGGTTTGGTTTTTTCCGTAGGTTGTGCGCTTGGCGTTGAGGGGGTGCGGCACGAATGGCTGGTCGCGTTGCCGGCGGTACTGTTGTTCGGCGGGGTGTGTGCGCTGAATTGCCTGGCGATCTCTGCCTGGGATAAGGAGGCGGACCGGGTCAATGACACGACGGCGGCGGGCTGTTGGTGGCGGCGACTGGATGCGGATCTGCCGTGGTTGGGGGTGGTGCTGATGTTGCTCAGCTACGTCGCCTTTTACGAGGCGGACGGTGGCGCTGTTTTTCAGGCGATTTTTGTGTCGAGCCTGGGGCTGACGGCGCTGCATCTTCTGCGCGGAGCGCCGTGGATGGGGGCGCGGCTACGGCGGGTGTTGGCCGATGCGGTGTTGTTGACGCCGCTACTTATAGCGTGAGCGGAGCCAGGCTCTGCTGCTTCTTGAGCTGTTAGGCGATCGGGTGCCGATGCTGACAGCGAACTTTGTGGGCTCGTCTTTTATCGGAACATTTTTACCCCGGATTTCGCTTGGCTCAGTGCGGGGCTAACGGCTGTGAAAGAAGCCTCCGGCTTCGTTCTGATCTGTCGTGTTGTGACGCTGCTTGCCGCGGCTACTACTCGATCACGATCGGGGCGGGCGGATCGAGGGTGACGCGGCGTTCGGGGATGATGACACGCGCGGGTGGTTCCTCTGCAGGAGCCGGAGTCATGGGTTCGCCGTCGGGGCCGATTTCAATGGGGGTGGCGACGGGAACGGGGACGGAGAGCGTGGCTTCGGTTTCGTTGTTGTCGGGTACAATGCCGTTGATCGGCACGGCGACGGGTACGGCTTTGATGGGCTTTGATCCGGTTTCGTCGTCGCCTTCGCCATCGGGACGATCGATGGCTTCCGGGTCATCAGCTTCCTCGCTTTGCTTTTGCCGCAGTGCGGGGATAATGCGAGCACGCAGGGTGGGGCGCACTGAGTTGTAGGGATCGATACCTATGATGTTGGTGGCGACGGGCAGGATCGGTTCGGCGTGGGCGACCTGGGCGCGGATGGTGGTATTGCTGACCAGTGAGTTGCTGGGGTCGAAGATGCCGGCTTTGCCGGTGCTGGTCAGATCGCCATCGCCGTGGACGTGACAGAAGTCGCGAATCACGGTGCCGGGGCGGAGGTATTCGACGTAGGTCGAGCGCACTTGGCGTGTAGTGCCGGCTTTGCCTTCACCTTCGATGGCGACGTAACAGGAGTCGGTGGCGCGCTCGCCGGAAACGATGCAGATTTCGACTTGGTCGGCGCCTTTAGGTGGAGTGAAATCGCCGGGCGGATAGAGCTGGGCGGCGGCGTTCATGACTTCGGTCCAGATCGGCAGCACGGTGTCGCTGGCGAAGGCGTGTTTGTAGATCGTGGTTGGCTGGTCGAGGCCGGCCCAGACGGCACAGGTGACTTTGGTGGTGTAGCCGACGAACCAGTTGTCGGTGTAGCCATATTCAGTGCCGGATTTGCCGGCGGCGGGGTAGTCGCCGAGTCCGTAGTCTTCGGCGGCTTTGGCACCGGTGCCTTCGTGGAGAGCCTGATCGAGACAACTGGTGACTTGGTAGGCGGTGTAAGAATCGATGACGGGACTCGGAGTTTTGGCGGTGGTGCCCTGGTGGATCATGTGGCCGGTGACGTCGACGATCTTCGAGATGATGTGGGCTTCCTGGGGGCGAGTGCCGGAGTTGGGGAAGATGGAGTAGGCCAGGCACAGTTCCTTCATCGAGGTGTCGGCGCGGCCGAGCATGGCGGCGTTGAAATTCTTGATCTCGCCGCGAAACGAGATACCGGAATTTTCGGCCAGCGTGACGACTTTTTCGAGTCCGGTCTGCATGCCGAGCCGGATGGTAGCAGCGACTTTGGACTGGGCCAGAGCGCGGCGGGCGGTGATCTGACCTTCATGAACGTTGGCGGGATTTTCAGTGGCCCATTCGCCTAGGATTCCGGCGGTGCCGCCAATCTGGACGAATTTGGCATCGATGGGCAGGTCGTCGACCGGGGTGCCGGGGAACAGGCCATTTTCGAAGGCGGCGGCGTAGACGAACGGGGTAAAGGCGGAGCCTGTCTGGCGACGTCCCTGCAGAGCGCGATCATACATACTGTCGGAGAAATCGCGTCCGCCGACCAAGGCGATGATGCCGCCGGTGTCGTTGTCGATCATCAGCAGAGCGCCTTGGAGATACTCGGGGTTGGGTGGCCGTGGGGCTTTGCCATCCTCGGTGGCTTCGGGGGCTGTTTCGTTAAACTCTTTCTTTATCGCTTTGTACTGTTCGCGTGTCTGGTGAGCGTAACCGGGGTGTTTTTCGATCTCGTCGAGGCGGCGTTTCATCGATTCTTCAGCGACTTTTTGTATGCTGCTGTCGATGGTGGTGTAAATTTGGAATCCGCCTTCGGAGGCACGTTCGTAGCCGACCAGTTCGATGACCTGTTGGCGGACTTGCTCGTAGACATACTTAGAGTGTTTGGCAGCGGCGCCTTTAACGACAGTGACCAAGGGCATTTTTTGCAGACGCTCCATCTCGGCTTTGGTGATAAAGCCTTCGTCCTCCATGCGCACGAAGATGTAGTTGCGGGTTCTTTTCGATTCCTCAGGGCTGTTAAACGGCGACAGGCGGTTGGGACTTTTGATCAGGCCGGCGAGGGTGGCACACTCGGCGACATTGAGCTCGCGCGGGTCTTTGCCGAAGTAACCATTGGCGGCGGCCGAGATGCCGTAGAAGCCACTGCCGAAGTAAATGCGATTCAGGTAGAGTTCTAGAATCTCTCGTTTCTTAAAGCGCTCTTCAACGCGTTGGGCGAGGAACGCTTCGACGATCTTGCGCTCGATGCCACGCACGTTGAGTTCGAATGCGTTACGAGCCAGCTGCTGGGTAATCGTACTGGCTCCCTGGGTGACTCGGCCGGCTTGGAAGTTGAGGATCATGGCGCGCACAACGCCGACGTAGTCGATGCCGCTGTGTTTGAAAAAGCGGGCGTCTTCGGTGGCGACCAGAGCATCAACCATGTGCGCCGGGATTTCATCGATGCCGATCGGCTGGCGATTCTGCACGAAGATGCGGCCCAGTTCGCCGCCGTCGCGGTCGAGGATGATACTGGCGACTTCGAGGTCGTCGATTTCCTCGAGATCGAATGAGTGGGCGTAGTCGTAGCGCGGCTTGGCGTAGAAGAATGCCACGGTGCCGCCAACCAGGGCCACAACGAGGCCAACGATCAGCAGGACGAGAGCGAAATTCAACAGGCGGCGTTTGGTGGTGCGGCGCATCAGGAAATAGGAGCGGGCGAGGCGGCTGAGAGCCGCATCAGGGGGTCGGAATTGGGGCGGACGGGAAAGCGGAACGGATTTTTCAGCTTAGTGGAGGAATATGGACTCTTTCAAGTGGCGGGGCAAGTTTTGCGGGGCATGGTGAGCACTATGAGCTCCGGCCAGACTACGTCGCTCGACGGACGGATCTTTCAACAGATCGCGGATCATCCGGCGAAATCGATTTCGTTTGCCCTGTTCATGGAGCTGGCGCTTTACGAACCTGAGCTGGGCTACTACTCGGATCCGGCGCGCAAGGTGGGTCGTAAAGGCGGCGATTTTTACACCAGTGTCAGTGTTGGCGATACCTTTGGTCGGTTGTTGGCGATGGCGGCAGCGCAGTGCTGGCGGGATTTGGATCGGCCGGAGTCTTTTTCACTGATCGAGCAGGGGGCGCATGATGGACAACTGGCGCTGGATATTCTCGGTGGTGTCGACGAGCTCGACCGCGACTTTGCCACTGCGGTTCGGTACACGGTGATCGAGCCGCGGCAGGCGCAGCGGGAGCTTTTGGCTCGGCGCTTTTCTGAGACGGCTCGTGAAGTGGAGATTGTAGCTGAGGCGTCAAAAACTCAAGCGGCAGGGATTTTTGTCTGCAATGAACTGGTCGATGCATTGCCGGTGCATCGGGTGCGCTGGAGCGGGGAGCAGTGGTGTGAACTGCGGGTGGCGGTGGGAGAGGGTGGGGATTTTGAGTGGGTGGAAGCGCCGATCGGAAATAACATGCCGCTCGCCGACGAGGTTGCGAGAATCGATGTCGGTGATTTTGCCGATGGCTACACGACCGAGATCAATCTGGCGGCGCAGTCGTGGATGGCGGGTGTCAGTGAGCTGTTTACGCAGGGACAGGGGCGATGGTGGATCATCGACTACGGGCATTCGGATGAAGAATTTTTTGCTGCGCATCGGCGCGAAGGAACGCTGCGCTGCTATCGGGAGCATCGGGCGACGGACGATCCGTTCGCGGGAGTGGGCGAGACCGACATTACTGCGCACGTAAATTTTTCACGGCTGGCGGAATGGGCTGGCGAGTGCGGATTGGGTGCGACGGCTGCGCAGGGGACGGTCGACCAGCACGATTTTTTGACGCGCGTTGCGGTCGATTGGTTAAAGGCGCTCGAGCGTGGCACGGCCGATGGCACGCCGATGTCGGCGACCGATCAGGCGCGTGTGCGGCAGTTTCAGACGCTGACTCATCCGGGCATGATGGGGCGGGTTTTTAAATTCCTTGAGTTGGTTAATTGATTAATTTGTTCGTCGTTCTTGGTTCTTTATATACTGCTGTGATGACTGGTCGTTGGAGAATTGACGTTTGTATGAAAGGGGCGGTCGTGGCTCTGTTGTTTTTTTGTGGCAGCTGCTCGCCGCGGGGGGATGAGGCGCTGGGTGAAAAATTTAGCGAGCCAGTCGAGATCGATGCACCGACGGTGGGTACGTTCTCGATCGTCGCGTTCGATAGGGAAACCGGTGAGATCGGGGTCGCGGTGCAGTCGAAGATCGTCGCGGTCGGGGCGGTGGTTCCCTATGCCGAGGCGGGCGTCGGCGCGGTGGCGACTCAGGCGGCGGCAAATCCTCGTTACGGTCCGCTCGGGCTGGCGCTGATGCGCGATCACCAGTTGGGTCCGCAGGAAGTGATCGATCTGATGGCCGAGCATGATCCGGGTGCGGCGCATCGCCAGGTGGGAATTGTGGCGGCGGATGGCAAAGCCGCGGCGCGAACCGGCGAGGCCTGCAACGAGTGGGCCGGGCACATTGTCGGCGATGGCTTTGCGGTGCAGGGCAATATTTTAGCTGGCGAAGCAGTCGTTACAGCGATGGCAAAAGCGTTCGAGGAAAGCGTCGGTGAAGTGCTCGCCGAAAGGATGCTGCGTGCGCTCGAAGCAGGTCAGCTAGCGGGCGGCGACAAACGCGGTCGTCAGTCCGCTGGGCTGCTGATAGTGCGCGAAGGTTGGGGCTACGGCGGCGGCAATGATCGCTTTCGAGATTTGCGCGTCGACGAGCACGAGACGCCGATCGCAGAGTTGCGACGGGTGTATGAGAAGCATTGCGAGATGTTCCCGAGGCCGGTGGGGGAGTGAGGGAGTTGGTGGCGTTGCAAAATTTGTTAAACGACGTCATAACGAAAGACATCGTGGCTACATTGACATTGAAAGATATTCCCGACG
>JBBKXR010000292.1:0-5982 GCA_037969585.1 Verrucomicrobiales bacterium | reverse complement strand
TCGCGGGCGGCGTCGATGCGGGCGAGCTGTTCGCGCCAGGCTTTGGATTGTCTGCCGCCGATGTTGGCGTCACGGGTCAGGTCTTGGAGGGCGAGCGCGGCGAGGGGATGGATCTGGATAGTGTCGTCGTCGTCAAGCTGCCCGCCGATGCTGGCGGCGGCGTGCAGGTCGGCGAGTTGCCGTTGAAGATTTTCGCTGAGGGCGAGGTATTCGTGTTCGCCAACTTTGACGAAACCTCGTCGGGTGGTAGCAGCGGTTTCTTCGTCATCGCTGTCGAGCAGGCTGAGAAGTTCGCGCATGCCGAGCACGAGGTCGTCATTGACTTCGAGATCGCCGGAAGCTTTCAACCAGTTACCGTTGCTCGATGTGGCGAGGGACAGGCGAAGTTGTTTGGTATCGGCACTGGCGATGACTCGCAGAGGCTGTCCTTCGGGCCACTCAACTCGGATTTGGCTTTCGTCGAGTGCGTGCAGTTCGGTGAGCAATTGCAGGCAGTCAGTGGGATTTTCTAAATGCCACTGCCACGGGTCGGGATGTTCGCCGCGGTGTTGGCGGAGGATGGGACAGTGTTCGATAGCACTTTCGGCGGCGTTTATTTCGGCGTCGAGATCGCGGCTGGCCTGATAGCGTTGGGTTTCGACGGCGGCGAACAGGACGGCCTTGCCCTCGCCGGGCGAATGATCAATGCGACTGCCGGGCACAGGGCGGACGAGTAGACGAGCGTCCAGACCACGTCCGCCGGGCAGCAGTCGCAAATGCGGCAGCGGGTCACCGTCGATGGCCTCGGCATCGGTGGTGGTGCTGTCGCCGAGGGCTTGGTCGGCACCGACGTCGATTTCGGTCGAGAGGGTGGTGATGGCGGCGAGTAGCCGGTCGCGTTCGCTGGCGGGTATGGTCAGGGTCGGGGAGTCGTCGAGGAGCTGCTCAAGCTGTCGGTGGACGGGTTTGATTTCGTAAATGATCAGCCGGTTGGGCGATTCGTGGACCAGGACGGCGGGTGCGGTACCGAGGCGAACGTCGGGAACGATGCGCAGTTGGATCGATCCGTCGGCGGATTCGGTGATGTCGATGCGCGGGCTGGCCTGAGTCAGTTCGACGGGTTGCTGGGCGGAGCGGTCGGTGTAGATGTGCGGGTGGCCGACCAGGGCGAGGAGTGCCTTGGGGGAAGAAACATTGAAACCAGCGCGGCTGTCCCAGCCGTTCCCCTGATGGGCAAACTGGCCGACGCTAAAGTCCTGCGCGGTGGCCGAGGTGACGGTTTCGGGTTTTTCTTTGAGTCGGCGCAGGCTGGTGGATTTACCTTTGCTGGCACGTCCGGTTTTGCTGATGGTGCGTTCAACGAGACTCAGTTCCCAGACGGCGGGTTCGCGTGGTTCGTCGGGAACCCAAGTGTCGAGGATCCAGATGAGCTGCTTCCGGGCGGCATTGCTTTTTTTCGCCGCAGCATCGGGCGCACTTTCTTTTGCAAATTGGCCAGCGATTTTTTCAAGGCCTTGCAATGAGAGTTCCCAACGTTCGATGGGACGAATGGCAGTCGAAAATGCTATCGGAGCAAAGTCGATAAATTTGAGTAGTTTACCGGATGGGTTGTCATTTTCCGCTCCGGGCAGATCGTTGCGCAGCGCCGCGGCTTCCCAGGCGAGCCAGTAAAATCCGCAGCTCTGTGCACTTTCGACGAGTTCGTCGAGCGGGTCGTCCCACTGTTGCTGCTGGTTGGCGGGTTCGCCGCTCAGACGGCTGAGCATGACGAACAGGAGGGTGTTCAAGTTGGGTGGTTCGTCTTGCAGATAGTAGTTGCGATGGGCGGAGACTCGCTGCTTGACCTGTCGTGATGGGCCGTCCATGCAGGTGGCGATGTCTTCAGCGAAATCGAGCAAATTGGCGGCCGCAGATTCCCTGAGTTCGATTCCCCATTTGGCGTATTGCGCGGCTTGCTGGAAGGCTTCAGGGGTTTGCTTTCTGCACAGGGCGAGGATGAAAAACACACCGCCGAGTCCTCGCGGGCAGAGTTTTTTACGGCGGCTGTTGCCTTTCAGAAATGCCACGCAGGCTTCGAACTCGGCGATGGCGCGGTCGTTTTCGCCTTTGGCAAAATACAGACAGCCGCGCAGTTGGGAGGCTTCGGCGAGCCATTCGGCGGTTTCTTTGGGATTGGAGGAGGGTGACTGAATGGTGGCGCCGCCCTCTAGAGTGGCGATGATTCTTTCGACTTCGGCCGATTCGCCGCGCAGCAGGTGGGCCTCGGCCATGGTGCGCCAGACAAACGTCGCGCAGGAAAGGTGGGAAAGCTCGTCGAGCAGTTCCCCGCAGGGGCGCAGCTGAT
The DNA here is from genome assembly GCA_037969585.1 of Verrucomicrobiales bacterium. GTDB lineage: Bacteria > Verrucomicrobiota > Verrucomicrobiia > Verrucomicrobiales > DEV007 > JBBKXR01. The sequence goes on along the minus strand of JBBKXR010000292.1, from coordinate 3,659 downwards.
CGATGTCTGCGGCCAGACAGGTCTCAAGAATGACCGGCCGGTGCTGCACTGAAAGGCGGCCGAGGCGCTTCGGATCGAAGGGCTGAATGAAGAGGCGGGCGATGTCGTCGTTGAAGTAGGCCTGACTCTCATCAAGACGTTCGTTCAGGTCTTCGGTCTCCCCGAGCCAGTAGAGGGCACGTAATTCGCGCAATTCGTGGCGGTCGCGGTTGAGACCGAAAAAGCCGAATGGATGAATGCCGCTCTCGCGCAGCACGTGATAGCAGATGGCTTCGAAGTGCTGTCGACGGTCGGCGCGGACGCCGCTGGTGGTAGCGAGCTTTGTCTTTCTTACCTTGGTTTTGCGCTTGGCTTTCGCCGGGGAATTGGGTGCCGTGTCCGTCTGCAATGCGGCAGCGCCGACCAAGCGGTGGCTGAGCTCAAGAGTGACGGCGTAGCTGGAGGTGCTGGCGGTGACAATCTCGGCAGTGACGAGATTCCTGAGCGATACGGCGAGCCTTTGCTCGGTAATGTTGTCGCCGTTTTCGTCTTTTAAATGGGCGTTGCGGAGTTCTATCTCCAGCGCACCGACGGACATCGGTTCGAGTAGCGAGGCGAGCATTAGCGCCACGGTCCAGTCGATCACGTCGAGTTTACGGAACGCAGCGACTACTTGGTCGTGTGGGTTGCTGCTGTTACGGGATTGCGTGGCGTCGGGCATCGGGTCAGGGCTTGTCGGAGAAGGCTGTCGAAGGGTAGCGTGATAGCCAAGACTGGCACCTGATATTCAATGATGAAAGTTCGATCCGTTACGACCCTGTTTTTTCTGTGCCTATTTTTCGGCCTGGGTCGGAACGCCAGTGCGGCGGAAAAACCAAACATCCTGTTTCTGCTCGCCGATGACATGCGACCGGATGTGATTGCGGCACACGGCAATCCGCGCATTTCTACACCTAATATCGATTCGCTGGTGGCGAAGGGGATGAGCTTTTCGCGGGCGACCTGTTCGAATCCGATTTGCGTGGCCAGTCGGGCGGAAATGCTGACTGGGCGGCACGGTTGGGAAAATGGCATTACCGCGATCGCCGGAGCGCCGCTCAATGAGCAGGGGCAGACCTGGTGGGGGCATGCGCTTCAGGCGGGCGGCTACGATACTTGGTATGTCGGCAAGTGGCACACCAACGGCAATGTGAATCATCGTGGCTTTGCTGACGTCGACGGTTTTTACAAAGGCGGCGGCTTCAAATGGTGGAAGCCGGCTGAGGATTGGAAAGGCTTTCCGATCACGGGTTACACGGGGTGGATTTTTCAGTCGGCGGATGGCAAGACGAAGTATCCCGAGCTGGGTGTCGGTCTGACGCCGGACATCAGCAGTAAGTTCGCTGACGCGGCGATTCGCATGCTCGACAAGCAGAGCGACAAGCCGTGGTTTTTGCATCTCAGTTTCACGGCACCTCATGATCCGTTGTTCATGCCTCCGGGGCTGGAGGGAAAATACAAGACGGAAGACATGAAGCTGCCCGAGAATTTTTTGCCGGTGCACCCCTTCGATCACGGTAACTTTGCGACTCGCGATGAGAGCCTGCTCGCCTGGCCGCGAACGGAGGAAGCGGTAAAGGATTTGCTGCGGGTTTACTATTCTGTTGTCGATGACATGGATACCCAGATTGGTCGCGTGTTGAAGGCGCTAGAGGCGACCGGCGAGATGGACAATACGATCATCATTTTTTCCAGCGACCACGGGATGGGCGTGGGTTCGCATGGCTTGCGCGGCAAGCAGAACATGTACGAGCACACGATCAATGTGCCGCTGGTGATCGCTGGACCGGGCATTGAGGCAGGGGCGAGCACGGATGCTCAGATCTATCTGCGTGAGCTTTACCCGACGACCTGTGATTTAGCTGGTGTGGAGATTCCGAAGGAGGTGACAGCGGAAAGCTTTGGCCCGGTTTTGCGCGGTGAAAAGGACGCTCATCACGAAACGATCTACGGTTACTTCCGCAACGATCAGCGCATGATGCGCACCAACGACGGCTGGAAGATCATCTACTATCCCGAGCGTGTGCGTTATCAGATGTTCAACGTCAGCGAAGACCCGTTCGAACTGAACGATCTTGCGGGCAATCCTGAGCATAAGGAAAAGATGATGGAGCTGATCGCTGGATTGGAAGCATGGCGTGACGAGGCGGGCGATCCGTTGGGGCCGGAGTGAGAGCGTGACAAGCGAAACCGACGAAAGGCTATGAGACTGGGATTTTGTTTAGTCATCGTCATTTTCGCGTCGCTGGGACGAATCATCGCTGCGCCGAATATCCTGCTCTTCGTCTCCGAGGACAACGGGCCGGAGCTTGGCTGCTATGGCGACCCGTACGCACAGACGCCGAACATCGATGCACTAGCGGCGGAGGGAGCCAGGTTTGAAAATGCCTTCGTTGGCTACTCGGTTTGCTCGCCGTCGCGAGCTTGTTTTCTGACGGGACTGCACTCGCATCAGAATGGGCAGATCGGTTTGGCGACGCACCGATTTGCGATGTATCGCGAGGACACGCCGAATTTTGTCACCCTGCTCAAACCGGCGGGTTATCACACTGGACTGATAGGAAAACTCCATGTGAATCCCGAGTCGGCTTTTCCGTTTGATTATAAAGCGATCAGCTCGGCGAACTTTCAGCGTAAGTCGTCGGTCGCTGATTACGCGGCCAAGGCTGCGGAATTTTTCGCCGAAGCGGGTGCGGCCGGCAAGCCTTGGTTTCTGTCGGTGAATTTTCCCGACGCGCATTTGCCATTCATTCGCAAGGTCAACGGTCGACCGGAGACGCCGCTCGATGCCGATGAAGTGAAGGCGATGCATTGGGTGGGCGTCGATACTCCCCGGCTCAATGAACAGGTGGCGAACTACTACAACTGCCTGGCCCGGCTCGACGACGGTATCGGCTTATTGCTCGATGAGTTGGAGAAAACCGGTGCCGCCGCAGATACCCTGGTGATGTATATCGGTGATCATGGGGGACAGTTCCCGCGTGGCAAGGGCACGGTTTACGAAGGTGGATTACGGGTGCCGATGATCGTTCGCTGGCCGGGAATTGCAAAGGCAGGACAGGTGCGACATGAACTGGTGTCGACGATCGATCTATTGCCGACGGCGCTGCAGGCCGCCGGGGTGACACTGGAAAATGAGTTGCCAGGGCGAAGCTTGCAGCCGCTGCTGGCGGGGGAAACGCCTGATGGTTGGCGGGAGTATATTTTTGCGCTGACCACCGGCTCGTTTCCGCGAGCTTGTTTTGTTCAGCACTCGATCCGGGACGCCCGATACAAGCTGATTTCCAGTCCGCGGCCCGGCACCGAGAATCTGGACGCGCGCACTTATCTGGATCCAACACACCCGCATTTTGTGATCTCCGGTGCCACGCCGGAGGATCAGGCAACGGTGTCGGACACGGTCAAAGCTGCTTGGGATTTGTGGAAGCGTCCGCCGCGCTACGAGCTTTACGATTTACAGAGAGATCCGGGAGAGTGGCATAATCTTGCAGGGGATCCAGACTATGCGAAAATCCAACAACGCATGGTCGATGCGCTTTCCGATTGGCAAATCCGAACTCGCGATCCGTTCAGCGATCAGAAAAATGTGGAAGCCTACGTTGCCGAACAACTCGCGAATTGGGAGATGCCCTATCGCAAGG
>JBBKXR010000291.1:0-4837 GCA_037969585.1 Verrucomicrobiales bacterium | reverse complement strand
TCTCAATGGATTGCTAAAGGTCATCGCTGCCGATCCGGCCCACGGAAATCTGATCGATCACAAAGCCCTGTTCACCGAGCCGGAGGTCAGGCGGGCCTCAACCCCGGCCCGGTTGTGGCGACTGAGTCCGCACATTTTCATGCAGTACGCCAACGGCCTGGCCCGCAGCGCGCTGCTCAACACCGATGGTGGTCGCGAGGGCGGCGACGGGCTGCACCCCGCATTTGCCTACATGACGCCCGCCCATTCCTTTCGAGATCACGCCGGCAGCCACCTGTTCGAAGACGCTACCAGCGAGTTGCTATTTGATGTTTGCTGGCAAGTCGCCGGGATGCAAATCAATGGCAAGGGCAAGAAAGCGATGGAGAAATCTTTTCGCGCAATCTCTTCGCAGCAGCCATCTCCGCAGTTGTGGAACGATCTCATTCAGACCCAGTTTGCGCTCGCGACGCGCCGGCCTGCCAGAGAAGTCGAACTCACCGAACTGATCGCCGTCGCGGAAAAAACTCTTGCCGAAACTGACAAGCCCACCGCCATCCAGGCCGTTCTCGCTGCCATCTTGCTGCGGCCCGATGCGGTGTATCGCTTCGAAGTCGGCCGCGGCGGCACGTCCGACGATCACGGTCGTGTTCGACTCAGCGACTACGAACTCGCGCACGCGCTTGCGTTTGCCCTGACCGACGTATCGCCGGACCAGTCCCTGCAAGCTGCGATGAACGACGGTGGCCTCGCCGACACCGATACCGTCCGCAGCCACGTCGAGAGACTGCTCGCCGACCCCGGCTCGGAGCCTCGATTGATCCGCTTCTTTCAGGAATACTTCGAGTATCCCCGCGTCGTCGAAGTCTTCAAAGACGACAGCCATCCCAACTACACCAGGCCCGATCAGCGCATCGCCGATGCCGACCAACTGATCGCCTGGATTCTCAAAGACGATCAGGATGTGCTGCGCCGATTGCTTACCGAAGACAAGCTTTTTGTCATTGGCGATGGCGGCACCGGCACCGCAGCTTTCAACAAGATGGCGAGGCAGTACTACCTGCCCGATTTCGGTATCGATGAAAACTGGGACTGGAAAGGAGCGCAACCAGTCAAGCCCACCACCGGCCGCCGCTCCGGCATTCTCACCCATCCCGTCTGGCTGCTGACATTTTCCGACAACGAAAAAAACCAGGCCATCCAACGCGGACACTGGATCTACACCAAGCTGCTCGGCGGAAATATTCCCGACACCCCTATCGGCGTCGATGCCGTGCTGCCCGAAGATCCGCACAAAACCTTGCGCGAGCGCATGACGGTGACTCGCGAAGAATACTGCTGGCGCTGCCACAGCCGTATGGATCCGCTCGGTCTGCCGCTGGAGCAGTTCGACGACTTCGGTCGCTGGCGCGAGCAGGAAAAAGATCGCCTCGTCGATACCACCGGCGAAATCGATATTGGTGATCCCGAGCTCGACGGCCCGGTCGGCGATCCTTTTGAAATGCTGCAACGGCTGGCCGCCTCCGAACGCGTCGAGCAAGTGTTCACCCGTCATGCTTTTCGCTATTTCCTGGGTCGCAACGAAACCCTCGACGACGCGCCGACCCTGATCGATGCCCATCACGCCTACCGCGACAACGGCGGAAGTTTCCGAGCGCTGGTTACCTCGCTGCTGACCTCCGATTCGTTTCTGCTACGCAAGCATTAACCGGCGACGCCGTCGCATCAACCATCCGTACCCATCCTTTTCATCGGTGAGAGCGAAGCGAATCCGTGCAGAACTCCAGCCCCATAGACCATGACCTCCCACTCCATCCATCGTCGCCGCTTCCTCGGCACCCTGTCTCTCGGAGCCTCCGCGCCGATCCTCGGGCCGATCCTCGAACGCATCGCCGCTGCTGAGACCGGCTCCGGCAGCCTGCCACCGCTGCGCTTTCTGTTCGTCGTCGAAGGCAACAGCCTACCGCCGAAACAGATCTGCCCCGAAAGCATACCCTTCGTCGAACGCGAGCAGCGCAGTCAGTTTTCCGACACCGCGCTCGGTGATCACCAGTTGCCGACCAGTCTCCAGCCCATCGATGCCTATCGCGACCGGCTCACCATCGTGCAGGGACTATCCGGACGCATGTGCTCCGGCGGGCACTCTTCCAATCACGGCACACTCGGCGCCTTCCACGCCAACAACGGTCGCAATGTCCACGGCGCCACCGTTGATGGCGTGCTCGGCCGCGCCCTGCCCGGGATCTTTGAAAACGTCGTGCTCGGTGTCTCCAGCCGCGACACCCTGCCGGTCGATTTTAATATCTCCGCCTCCGGAGCTGGCCGCAGTATTGCCACTCTCTATGATCCGAAGATAGCCTACAGCCGCCTGTTCGGCAGCGTCGCTTCCGGTAATGCCCGCAACGACTTCATCGCCCGCGGCAACATTCTCGATCACTTGCGCGGCGACATCAAAAAGGCGCAGAACGAGCTCGGCGGCATCGAGAAAGACAAACTCGACACCTACCTCGAATCCTTCGACACGCTGCGCACCCGTTCGGCGCGACTGATCGACCGGCAGGAAGAAATCCGCGAACTCGCACCGACCGTTGACGACAAATACTCCTCGCTCTCGCCCACCGACCGGCTCGACGCGCACTTCGACATGGCCACCGCCTCCCTGATCGGCGGACTGACCAACTGCGCGACCATTGCCTCGGGCGTAGGATTTTCCAATATGAACGTTACCTTTGAAGCCCTTGGCATCAATCGTCACAAGCACATCATCGGTCACGCGCTCTACAACGAAGATGACAAGACCGCGTGGCAGGAAGCAGAAAAGATCCGCAACTACCACTTTGGCCTGATCGCCCGCACCATGGACGCCCTCGCCAAGGTACCCGAAGGCAACGGCACCATGCTCGATCGGACCGTCATCGTTTATCTCAGCGACGGCGCCGAAACGCATCACAGTCGTTGCTACGAGTGGCCAATGGTCGTCCTCGGCGACGCCGGCGGTCGTCTGAAACGGGGCGGGCGCTATCTGCAATATCCTGACTACGGTGTTGCCGGGCACCACACCATGAACACTATGTTCAACACCCTGCTGCACGCCGCCGGAGTGCCGCAAGACGACTTCGGTTTCCTCGATCCGACCATCGACGAAGCCATGCACCGCGGTCCGTTGGCGGAGATGCTGGTTTAGTCAGGGAAAGGGGTCAGGCTGGAATGGCACTCAGTTAAGCTAATTTTCGACTTGGAGTCGTCACCTGACCCCTATTTCTATTTCCCTGAAAGTGAGGATGTGGTGCCCTAGCCTTTCCCCAATGCCCGGGCCAACGCATTTTTTGTAATCCGCTGCACTCTCGCATCGGGACCATGCGGTCTTGAATTGTGTGACCACGGGAGCCAGTGCCCCGGAGGACTTGCGAGATCCTGAGACCAGAAAATGGTTGATGCATTAAAGACAATGTTATCTTTCGGGCCGGCAAATATCACCGCGGTATATTTTCCCTGACGGCCTCCGCCAGTCCATACGCTGCCTTCTGCCAGTATTTCGAGCCCCTTGATGTCGGGATCAGGTTCACCATGGTGCTCCCAACCTACAAGACCGGGTATTGACTCGCCATTCTTCATACCGGTGCCTTTGAAAATCCAGTGGTCCTGATTTTGGCAGGTCCAGTCTCCGCCGCCATTAAACGGGGCAACGGAGCGGACACCCATAATGTTTCGCTCGTCAGGAGCGGTGCTCGTCAAGGCTCCCAGTATCCCACTGTACATATCGGTTTCGTCCTGCCGCAGGTCTCCATAACATCCCCGCCTTTCAATCGTGCGGTTGGCAGTTCCGCCTGCCGAAGGAGTGAACGGAGAATCGATAAAGACCGAGTTCCCGCAAAGCCACAACACACTCATCCCCTTTTCGATCGCAGTGCGGACCGTCTGGTATTGTTTGACGTCCCAGTATTCATCATGACCAACACTGAGGAAAACTTTGGCGCCTTCGATCGCCTTGCCATCGACCAGATCGCAGTTGGCAACATAGCTGACCTCATAGCCTTCCTTTTCCAACCAATAGCAGAGCGGGAATTCCCACAGCAAAAACTCCCCCGATCCGATCGAAAGCGGATTGTCGGTGATTTGCACATACTTGCCGTAGGGACGATCAAAACTAACCGCAACACCGGGAGCCTGAGCGCCCTCCGGATTGGTATACAATGATTCATTCACCGGCCAGCGATTGTAAGCTTGCCAGGTGTTGTCACTGACCTGAAAAACGACGTCCGCAGGCTTTCGCGATTTGACTACAAAAATGATATAGCTTTGCCAATAGGGATCGGAGGCATCTTCAGAAATCGTCGTAAGCTTCCCCAGGTAGACGCCACTTGGCCAGTTGCCGGGAACCGTGAACGCAGTCGTTTCCTGCCACTGACATTCCCGGATTCGTTTCTTACCTATTTCGGGTATCTCCTGAATTTTTCCGGAGAACGGACCGAGCTGAGCCATGTGGCAGCCACCCGTCCCGTGGTAGTAGCCCATCCGGTAAATATCGATGGTAAATTTCCGTTCCGGTTTGGTGCTGACAAAGAATGAGATCTCTTCTCCCGGAAATACGGACTGTCGTGATGCGTAGCCCTCGATAAGGGAGGTTCGGTATTCCCCTTCATTGATGTTTACCCGCGTCAGCTGCCAGTCGGTGGTTCCGGCTTTTGTGTTTTCTTCGCGGACGGAGGCTGACGCAGTTCCCAACATCGATAGAACCGGGGCGGCGGCGATAAACTTTCTTCTGGTCGGTGGCATGGTGAGTGGAGAGTATCAGTTTCGAACTAAGGGGGCAATATTCCGGCGAAGTCTCGGGGAAGGAGTCCGGGCAGCGGTCAGT
>JBBKXR010000290.1:0-4282 GCA_037969585.1 Verrucomicrobiales bacterium | reverse complement strand
TTCGTAGAGTCTCTCGAAGGCGAAGCGCAAAGTGGCTGCGTTGACTGGATTCCGATGTTGCAGGCGCGCCCCAAAGAGAAACCGTTCTTTCTCTGGCTCGCCGCACTCGATCCGCATCGCGACTACCACGAGGGCATTCTTAAAAAACCGCATCAACCCGAGGATGCCATTCTGCCCCCTTACCATGTCGACACGCCCGAGACCCGCGCCGACTACGCGCTCTACTACGACGAAATTTCGCGTCTCGATAAATACGTTGGCCGCGTCGTCGCCGAACTTGAAGCTCAAGGCATCGCCGACAATACCCTGATTCTGTTTTTCTCCGATAACGGTCGCCCTTTCCCGCGCGATAAAACCACCGTCTACGACAGCGGCATCCGCACCCCGTGGATCGTGCGCTGGCCGGCCCGAGTGGCCGCCGGTACGAAATGCGGTCGCCTGGTATCATCGATCGACATCGCCCCGACGTTTTTGCAACTGGCAGGCGTCGAAAACACTGCTGGCTCGACCTTCGTCGGCAAGAGCTTCGTCCCGCTTCTCGAAGATCCGTCAAAACCGATTCGCGACTTCGTTTTTGCCGAAAAGAACTGGCATGACTTCGAAGATCACGCTCGGGCGGCACGCGATGAGCGTTTTAAATACATTCGCAACGACTACCCCGATCTGCCATTGACGCCATCAGCCGATTCGGCGCGCAGCCCGACCTACGAAGCCCTGAAAGCCGGGCACGCCGCAAGGACTCTGACCGAAGCACAGGAAATCGTGTTCCGCACGCCGCGTCCCGCTGAAGAACTTTACGACACCCTGGAGGATCCGTTTGAGCTCAACAATCTTGCCGCTGACCCCGCTCACTCGGCGCCCCTGACCCAACTTAGGAAAGCCCTCGCCGGATGGGAGAAGCTGACCGGCGACAGCATTCCCAAAATTCGCACCGCCGACGAATTCGATCGCGTCACTGGCGTCCCAACCGCCGCCCGCGTCCGACCCCGCTGGGACAAAAAGCGCATGGTCGAAGCCGATCTGACCGAACCGTGACAGTGCCAAAAATTAACGCCGCTCACCTGCCGATCGGGACCGCGATCGCTCTGCTTTTCGGTTCTGTTACTGGCTTCGCGCTAGCCGAGCCGGGTCTCGAATCATTTCCCCGCTGGGAAAATTCGCAACTCGTAGGCAGTGGTTCGCCGCCATTGCCATTCGACCTTGAGCCGGCCTATCCGCAGCTGCAACTTCAGCTAAGCGTCGATCTCGACCGATGGCCAGTGGCGGGCGTGCAGAAGATGGTCGCGCTCGACCTGACCGGCAGAGTGCGCATTTTCGATGACACGGCCGACGCGACGGAACAGATACTGTTGCTGGAGATCGCCGATGCCGGCCCCGACGGCCAACGCGGCGGAGGTCGCCCGGAAACCTACAGCCTGACTTTCGACCCCGACTTTCCCAGCCGGCCTTTTGTCTACATCAGCTCGAACCGTCCAGACGGAGGCTGGGGCCGCGACCGGGTCTCGCGTTTCACGATTCAGAACGCCGAGAGCGACCATCCCGAATGCGATGCGGCGAGCGAACTGACCATCATCGACTGGCCGTCAAAAGGCCACAACGGCTGCGACCTCAAGTTCGGTGCCGACGGCATGCTCTACATTTCGACCGGCGATGGCGACGCGCCCGGTGATCCCAACAATGTTGGCCAACTCACCGACAACTTGCTTAGTTCGATACTGCGCGTGGACGTGCGCAAATCGACCGCCGCCGAACCCTACCGGGTTCCCGATGACAATCCATTCGTCGACAGCGATGGCATTCGTCCCGAAGTATGGGCTTACGGCCTGCGCAATCCATGGAGGATGACCTTCGCGCCAGACGGCAAAACCCTATTCGTCGGCGATAATGGCGACGAGAACTGGGAGTTGGTGCGCAAGGTCACGGCGGGAACCAATCATGGCTGGAGCGCGTTCGAAGGTAGCCATCCATTTCGATCGAGCAACCCGCTGTCGGGACCGGTGAAAGAGTTGACCCTGCCAGCCTTCGAGCATCCGCACAGCGACATGCGCTCGATCATCGGCGGCAATTTTTATCAGGGGCAAGCGTTTGCCGATCTGGCCGGAACCTACCTTTACGGCTGCTACTTCACCGGCAAGGTGTGGGCGCTCGATCACGATCCGGCAACTCACGCGCTTACGAATCCCCGGCGCATCGCCGACAGCAAAGGTCGGTTGGTTGCCTTTGCAATTGATCACGCAGGCGAACCGCTGGTGGTCATGCTCAACGGTCCCGTGCTGCGCTTGAAAAGCCGCGAAGCCCACGCCGAAACGAAACCGATCCCGAGTACGCTCAGCGCGACCGGTCTGTTCTCCTCCACGAGCGAGATGAAGCCAGCCGACGGAGTTCTACCCTACGACATCAACGCAAGCTATTGGACCGACGGCGCCGAAAAAACCCGCTGGATGGCCGTGCCGGAAGTCGCCGAAACTGACAAAGTCGACGCGCCGAGCGGCGAGCGATATCACAAGTCTTGGAATTTCCCCAACGGCAGCGCGTTTGCCCAGACGCTGTGGTTTCCGAGCGATGGAAAAAACGGCAATCGACTAAAGGTCGAAACTCAAGTCGCCCACCAAGACGGCGGTGAATGGCGATTTCTCACCTACCGCTGGCGCAGCGATCAGAGCGATGCCGATCTGGTCGACGAAAATGGCATCGATGCCGAGATCGAGGTCGCCGGAAAGAAAATGCCGTGGCGCTTTGCCAGCCGCGCCGAGTGCTCTGCCTGTCATACCCAGCGAACCTATTTCGTCAACGCGGTCAGCAGCGAGCAACTGATGCGTCCCTTCGACTACTCCGACGTCGGCGGCAAACCGGGCGATCAACTGGAGACGCTGATTCACATCGGTCTTTTCAAAAAGAACCGTGAACCAGCTCGTCCCAATGCCGACCCACCCATCGTGGCACTCACCAACCCATACGACGCCAGCGCCCCGCTCGACGCGCGCGCGCGCGCCTACCTTTACGTCAATTGCGCGCAATGCCATCGCGAATCTGGACTCGGTGGACGCGCACCATTTGAATTGCTGCACCAACTGCCACTCAGCGATACCGGAACTGTCAACGCCGTGCCGATGGTTGGCCTGCCTGGTGTCGAGAACGCTCGTGTGATCGCTCCCGGTGCGCCCGAGCGATCGGAAATTTTGCGACGCATGCAAGCCGAGGTGACCGGCCGGATGCCATTGATCGGCAGCCGCTTACCGGATCGTAAAGGCATTGACCTGATCCACGATTGGATCGAAAACATGAACGCAACTGACACCGACACCGCTCCAACTTCAAAATGAAAATACCTACCCTGCTATTCACCGCGCTGCTAGCGCTGTCGACCATCACCTCTGCGTCTGCCGGGTTTGAATGGAAAGAAGTTGACGCCACTAATACCGACCTGCTCCTCGACGGCAAAAATGTCGCCCGCTACGTGCACCCGGTCCTCGACGAGACCAGCAAGGAAACTCGCGAGGCGACTTACAAACCGTTCCACCATGTTTACGATGCCGACGGTAAAGATTTTCTCACCAAGGGTCCGGGTGGCAAGTTCACTCACCACCGCGGCATTTTCTTTGGCTTCTCCAAATGCAAATACACAACGCCCGAAGGCAAGGATGTGGTCGTTGACACCTGGCACTGCAAGCCACCTGCCTACCTGAGCCACAAAGAGATCATCGAACAGTCAGCCGATGACAAGCAAGCAAAGCAGACGGTCCTGATCCTCTGGCACGGCGCTGACGCAAAAGTATTCGCCCACGAAACCCGCAGTCTGACCTTTTCCCGCGATGGCGATACGACCACTGTGGATTTTTCCAGCAGCGTGCAACCGGTCGAGGGCATTGATAAAATCACTCTCGACGGCGACCCGCAGCACGCTGGTTTTCAGTTCCGCGCGTCCAACGAAGTGAGCGAGAAAACCGCTGCACAAACCTACTACATCCGCCCCGAAACGGGTAAAGCGGAGCCCGGCCAAACGATCAACTGGACGCCGAAAACCGACACAGAAGCGACCCGTGACTTGACGTGGAAAGCGATGAGCTTTGTGGTCGGCGGCGAGCGCTACACCACCGTCTACCTCGACAGCCCCAAAAATCCCAAACCCGCCCGCTACAGCGAACGCGACTATGGCCGCTTCGGTTCGTATTTCGTCGCCGAAGCGACCCGCGAAAAGCCGGTCGAAGTCAACTACCGCCTGGTCATCCAGAAAGGTGAAATCGAAGCCGCCGACGCCGAAGCCCTGAGCGTAGCGTTCATC
>JBBKXR010000289.1:0-20784 GCA_037969585.1 Verrucomicrobiales bacterium | reverse complement strand
GATCAGCGTCTCGATGAGGTCAAGCCGATCGTTCCGGCGGCCTTAATACCACTGCCGAAAGGTGCCCAGCCGAACCGGCTCGGACTGGCGCAGTGGCTGATCGATCCGAAGCATCCGCTGACGGCGCGGGTGACGGTGAATCGCCTTTGGCAATCGCTGTTCGGTATCGGCCTGGTGAAGACGGCGGAAGATTTTGGCATCATGGGCGACCGACCGTCGCACCCCGAACTGCTCGACTGGTTGGCCGTAGAATTTATCGATTCCGGTTGGGACGTTCGGCACATGCTCCGACTGATGATGACCTCTGCAACTTATCAGCAAAGCAGCCGCGCGACTGCGCAGCAAAACGCGGCGGATCCGGATAACATTCTGCTCGGACGCGGACCGCGGCTTCGTCTCGACGCCGAAGTGTTACGCGATCAGATTTTGTCGGTCAGTGGCTTATTGGTGCCCGACATTGGAGGGCCGAGTGTGAAGCCTTATCAGCCGGCTGGCCTGTGGAATGTGGTCGCCATTCTCGGCAGCAACACGCGCAATTTCGAACGTGACACGGGTGAGGGGTTGTATCGCCGCAGCGTTTACACATTTTGGAAACGCACCTCGCCACCGCCATCAATGTCAGCCTTCGACGCGCCGACGCGCGAGCAATGCACGGTCCGTCGTGAACGCACCAACACACCGCTGCAGGCGCTGGTCTTGCTCAACGACCCGCAGTATGTCGAAGCGGCGCGGAAATTGGCCGAGCACACGCTTAAGTCCGGCGGCCAAGACGACACCGCCCGCGCCGCATGGATGTTGCAACGTGCGCTCGCCCAGTCGGTGAACGATAAAGACCAGAAGGACATTATCGACCTGGTCAGCGATTTTCGAAAGCTCTACACGGAAAATCCTGACGGAGCCAAAAAACTAATCGAAACCGGCGACAGCACCATCGACGAATCGCTCGATCCCGCCGAAGTCGCCGCCTGGACGATGGCCGCCAACGTGTTGATGAACCGTGATGACTTTATCAATAAAAACTGACGTCGTGGCATGGGTTCCCAGCCCATGAATCGCCGACGTACCACTTACGGGCAGGATGCCCATACCACTTCTCTCAAGCTTTCTCCTCCCGACCATGCCCAGCCCCACCGACCCGATCGATCACTGGATCAATCTTGAAACCCGGCGCCAGTTTTTTGGCAAAAGCGCCAAAGGCATCGGCGGTGTAGCCTTGGCTTCGATGCTGCAACGCGATGCATTGGCGGCGACCGCAAAGCCTGGTGGTTCTAATTTTGGCGGAGCGCTCGGCGAAGGAAATTTTCCAGCCAAAGCCAAGCGCGTCATTTGGCTGTTCATGGCCGGCGCGCCATCGCAGCTCGACACTTGGGACCACAAGCCGGGAATGCAGGATTGGTTCGACAAGGACCTGCCTGAGTCAGTGCGTGATGGTCAGCGACTGACGACGATGACCGCCAACCAGTCGCGGTTTCCGATTGCGCCATCGAAGTTCGAATTTGCTCAGCACGGAAAGTGTGGCCGTTGGGTCAGTGAATTGCTGCCGAAACAGGCATCGATGGCCGATGATCTCACGGTGGTCAATTCGATGTGGACCGAAGCGATCAATCATGATCCGGCGATCACTTACATGCAGACGGGCAACCAGATTCCCGGTAAACCGACGCTCGGTTCGTGGCTCAGTTATGGACTCGGCACCATGAACCGCAATCTGCCCGATTTCGTTGTGCTCAACTGCGAACCGCGTGGTCAGGCACTTTACTCGCGGCTGTGGGGCAGCGGATTTTTGCCATCGAAACACTCCGGCGTCGCGTTTCGCGCGCAGGGTGATCCTGTGCTGTATTTGTCGAATCCGGGTGGCGTCGATCAGAAGGCGCGACGCATGATGCTCGACAAGTTGCAGGGTATGAACCGTCGCGTCTATGAAGACCTCGGCGATCCCGAAACGCAGGCGCGCATTTCCCAATACGAAATGGCGTTTCGTATGCAGTCTTCAGTGCCGGAGTTGGTCGACACCTCGAAAGAACCGCAGCACATCAAGGACATGTACGGGCCGGATGTCGATAAGCCCGGCACTTTCGGATACAACTGTCTGATGGCGCGCCGCATGGCCGAACAGGATGTACGCTTCATCCAGATTTTTCATCGTGGCTGGGATCAGCACAACGGTCTTCCGAAAGCGATCACGCGCCAGGCGGGGGAGGTCGATCAACCGGCCTGGGCGCTGGTGCAGGATCTCAAACAGCGTGGATTGCTCGAGGATACTCTGGTCATCTGGGGTGGGGAGTTTGGTCGTACCATCTACAGCCAGGGAACTTTGACCAAGGAAAATTACGGTCGCGATCATCACCCGCGTTGCTTTTCGATGTGGATGGCCGGTGGCGGCGTGAAGCCGGGCATTCAATATGGTGAGACGGATGAATTCGGCTACAACATTGTCAAAAACCCAGTGCACATCCGCGATCTCAACGCGACGATTCTGCATCAGACGGGGATCAACCACGAGACCTTCGTGGTCAAGCATCAGGGCCTCGACCAACGTCTGACCGGTGTCCATGAAGCGCGGGTGGTAAAAGAAATATTAAGCTAGCAGCGGCTTACATTGTTTTCGCTGTGGTCGATCGAGGATCGGGGCTTTAGTTGTGGACGTCGGCGATTTGCCTTTGTTGCGACCCGCGCACCATGCCCCTGAAAGAACATCACAGAATTCATCGCTCCGGTTGGCTGCGCGCGGCGGTCTTGGGTTCGAACGATGGCATCGTCTCGACCGCCAGTCTGATGGTCGGTGTGGCGGCGGCAGCGGTCGATGATCGGGCTGTGATTTTGTCAGGCGTAGCGGGACTGGTCGGCGGTGCCATGTCGATGGCGGCTGGCGAATACGTGTCGGTGAAATCTCAGGCCGATACTCTCGAAGCCGATCTTAAACTCGAGGCGGAAGCGCTGCGCGACAATCATGAGTATGAGCTGGAAGAGTTGGCAACGATCTACCGGCAGCGCGGATTAGATGAGAATCTCGCAGCGGAAGTTGCAAAACAACTGACGGCGCACGATGCCCTCGGAGCTCACGCTCGCGACGAAATTGGCATCACCGACGAGCTGAGCGCTCAACCCTTGCAGGCAGCGCTGACCTCGGGTGCCGCTTTCGCATCCGGTTCCGCCGCCATTCTTGGGGTCGCGCTGTTGACCAAGGGGGCGGATTCGATCTTGTGGATTCTCCCGCTGACGGCGGTGGTGATGCTAGGACTGCTGGGAGCTTTGGCGGCCAGGGCGGGGGGGAGCTCGATGCTGATCGGCGCCGGGCGGGTTTGTTTTTGGGGGACCTTGGCGATGGCCCTGACCGCTGGAATTGGGAAATTGCTAGGCGTGATTGTTTGATCTGCCGAGCACTCATAGGGCTACATGAAAAACCCGCGCCCCGAAGATCGCGAGTTCTTTCAAGGAAGTTCGAGACCGCTTCCGATCTCGAATCAACAAAAGGGTGCCTCTCGAAGGGTTCACCAACTCACGGTCAAAAACCGCTTCGATGAGCTGCCGGCCCGAATCTGTATCTGCGGTCACTTAAGTATTGGCATCAGGCACTATGCAGGGTGCGTGAGAAAACCGGAGGATCAACGGTAATAATATTTCCGTTCAGATGAGATGAATCGCTTCGATTGCCAATTCCGTTGTTCAAACCTCCACATGGTCTCCAAGGGGGTGCAGTTTATACGCGGCATGTTGAGCGGCCCTGTGCGTTTGCTGATGCGGGCGCTCGACCGGCAGAGCGGCCTTCGATCGGTCGGTCAGACGGCGTAGTTGGTTGAGAGAATGATAAGTTTTTGATCGCGCCCTAAACTTCGCTCCATACGCAAAAAAAGCCGACCCCTTGCGGGGCCGGCTATTTTTTAAGTTGATCGGGGGCGGGGAAGCCCGCTCCCTGTTAGATTAGTTGGTGCGAGTGGTCGTGTTTGTCTTCACGCTGATGACGTCGATCACCTTGTAGGTCTCAGGATTCACTGAGTAGACCGTGCCGTCCAAGTAGCGGTAAACGACACCTTCCGGGGCAGCCGGGATTTGGGTAATCACCGTTTTCGGGACTTCCTTGAGGTAGGTGTAGCGTTTCTGTGGAATGACGTAGCCGGGAGTCAGCTCCTTCTTGAAGGTGGTGACGTCAAAGTCGCCGTCACCGTCGACGTCCGTCGAGGTCGTGGTTTGCGTCGAGTTGCTGACCGCACCGTTGTTAACGGAGATCACATCAACCACTTCGTAGCCTGCAGGATTGATCACATACACCTTGCCGCCGAAGTAGCGATACTCACGTCCTTCAGGAACTGCCGGCAGTGTGGTGATGACTTTCTTTGGAACCGGCTGGAGGTAGCTGTAACGATCTTCCGGAATCTTGTAGCCCTTCGTCAGGACCTTTTCGAATTCCTTAATCTCGGTCGTGCTCATTTTGGTTGTCACGCTGCCGTCGGCATTGGCACTAGTGGTGGTCTCGGTGGTTACCTTGGTGTCTACGTTCTGGGCTGTCGCGAACGGCAGGGGCACTGCAAGCAGAGCCACTGCAGCCGCTGCGCTGCCGAAGAATTGGTAGTTCAAGATATCGAGTTGGTTTTTTCGTTTGGTTTTTCTTTTCATAGCAAAATCCTTATATGCGTAAACCGTGCCAAACCATTGTCGTGATATGTAACTAACTAATAACCAGGAGAATATGGTATTCTCCGAAACATGCGCGCACAGCGTTGGCATCTGTAGCCGAGGGAAATCTTGCAGTGCGCATACGCTCGCTATGCAAAATGCGCCGGCCCTTGGGTCGGGCCAATGGGGCCTGCTGCGCCAATGATTTTTGTTAATACCGGATAAGCAAAGAGCGGACTCATGACGAGTCCGCTCGGTGCGCTGGTTGAACTGATAAACAGTCTTTACTGGGTCGGTTCCGTCATGCGAAACACGACGACTTTTCGGTCCAGTGAACGCTGCCGTTCTGCTCCATTTGCGGGATATTGTGCCTCAGCTTCTCCATAGCCGACCGGCAATAAGCGATCGGGATCTACCCCCATATCCACCAGGTCGCGGGCGATTCGTTCGGAACGTTCCTGCGACAGTTGAAGATTGGCGGCGTAGTCGCCTTCAGCAGATGCGTGTCCTTCGATCACGAATTTTTCGCTCTGTAGCGCCGGTGCCTTCATCGCTTCGGCGAGATCAACTACCAGATCGTAGGAGTAACTGTCCGCAAGCGCTGTTGATCCCTGTTGGAAGATGATGTCGTCACGGCTCACTGCGGAATCTGGATCGACCGGATAAGAAACAGCGTAGGCCTCCTCCGATCGATAGTTTTCCGGAATGTTCTGGTAGAAGTCAGCATTTCCGCCCTCAACGCCGGGACGGTAGGCGCTTTGCTGCAGAGGTTGGGCCTGAATGCGATTGAGAAACACCGAGGCGAGTAGAACTGGCGGGATTTCATTGCGCGAGGGATAACAGACTACCCGGCGATTGTGACTTGGACCGTGGAAATGCTGATCACCAGGTCCGTTGTGGCCATGTTCGTCGCGACCGGCCGAGCCTCCAGAAAGTGGACTGCGTCCGTCAAAATCACGATTGTCTCTGCGCGAGTGGAACTCAGGTGGGGCGTCATTGAGACTGGCGTTTCCAGCAAAGCGCCGAATCAGAAAGTCCACGGTCCGCTCACGCTCGCCTTGGCTGCGACCCACTTGATCTACGGGCAGTCGCTCGTGGTGGTCTCGACGACGGCTGTTAGGATCGTCAGAATGCGGTCGGCCCTGGCTCTCGTGTCCGCTTCCGGCTTGACCCAATATCGACTGAATTAGATTGGCGGCGTCATTCTGGTTACCGATTTGATTGGCGCGAGCGGCGTCCATTTTGCGGTCGCGTTGCCCTTGGTCCTTGAGTACTCGCTCGACCTCCTTGCTGGGAGGAGCGACGTTTGGTCGAGTTGCCTTTTTGGTGTCGATTGAGGCCTCCGCGACCGGTTTTTCTGGGATCATTCGGCCTCGGCCGGGTGTCTTAGGCTCTGCTTCGGTCGGCTCGCCGCGCTCCTCGGTTTGCTTCATTGGCTGCCGCTTTTGACTCTGCGGGGCAGGTGTCTCGACCGTGGTATCCGGCCGAGATTCGGGTTTGGGTACGTCCGGTTTTGCATCGCGCCCTTTGCTGCCCTTGTCCTTCATATCGGCAGCGACGTCGGAAGGTTTAGCTTGCGGCTTCGACTTTGGAGCTTGCGAAGACGAGGGCTCGGAGGTCGGCGTCGGGATGGGTGCTGGCCTGGGTTGTGGTGCTGGATCGGTTGCAGGCATTGGCCGGTCGCCGGTTTTGGCGCCTTTGCTTTCCTTATCTTTGTCACCTTTGCTATCCTTATCCTTATCCTTATCCTTGGCGTTGCCGCGCGGCTTCGGATCAGTCGTTTTTTCGGCAGGCTTACCTTTGGGTTTTTCCGGCACTTCCGGTGCTTTATCGGTTCGTCCATCGGCGGGAGGGCCGCCTTTGGCCACCGCTATAGGTTGCGGACTTTGGCTCTTGGCTTTTTCTTTTCCTTTGTCGCCACGGTCGGACTTTCCTTTTTCAGGACCAGAATTCTTGTCGTCGTCTGCTTTGCCTCGTTCCTTGTCTTTGTCTTTGTCCTTGTCGTTGTCTTTGTCCTTGTCCTTGTCTTTAGCGAGCACCAACAAGATGTCGGAAACTCGATCAATCGCGGGGCGGCGGTGAATGGTGGTTGGCTCGGATAAGCCAGTTCGTGCCGCCGCCGTAGTCGGAGCGATGTAGGGGACGGTCAGAAGGCTGACAATGAGTAATGCGGATAGGGTGATTTTCATGACGATAGCGGTTTCGCTGCAGGTGGCTGCAACATCTCTTTCGTTGCGTGAGTGCACGAACTGAACCAACTTTTGAGGATAAGAGGTAATGGGCTTGTGATCATCGAGTTAAGCTTGGTCTACTCGGCATTCGTTCGAATGCCTTGCATGAAAAATTCGTGCTTTTTGCTCGCCAGTAACGTGCACTCTGCCCGCCTCGATTCCGCAATATCTTGGTTGCGCATCGCTTCGCTTTAGCGCTACATGAGCCGATGGGAGGGGACCCCTTAACGCGCAACGGAGTTCGCTTCAGCGGCACCGGTAATCAGCCTATGCTTTTTGGACACGGTTTCGGCTGTGATCAAAGTATGTGGCGTTTCGTTGCCCCTGCCTTTGAGGACCGCTTTCGGGTGGTGTGTTTTGATTACGTTGGCTGCGGTAGCTCGGACTTTTCCCAATACGATCCGGCCCGCTACAGCCGCCTCGAAGGGTACGCCCAGGACATTGTCGAAATTGCCCGCGCAGCGGATCTGCGCGACATCGTCTTTGTCGGGCACTCGGTCAGCAGCATCATCGGCTACATCGCCGCTCGCGAAGCGCCCGAGTTGTTCTCCCATCTCATCCTCGTCGTTCCCTCTGCTTCCTACATGAATGAGCCGCCCGACTATGAGGGAGGGTTTGAGCGTGAGGATCTCTTGAACCTGCTGGATCTCATGGAGAAAAACGATCTTGGCTGGGCGGGATTTCTCGCGCCACTGGTCATGCAGAATCCGGATCGCCCGGAGCTGACAGCGGAGTTGCAGGAGAGCTTCTGTTCCGCCGACCCGCAGATCGCCAGGCGATTCGCCGAGGTTACGTTTCTTTCCGACCACCGGCACGACCTGTCCCGGTTCGATCCGCCACCGCTTATTATCCAGTGTCGCAACGATGATATTGCGCCGGCCCCGGCGGTTGAGTTGGTGCGCCAACGGTTGGAGAACAGCGTCGTGCATTGTCTCCCGGTGAGCGGTCATTGCCCCCACATGAGCCATCCCGAGGAAACCATCGCGGCCATCAACAGTTACCTGGATCGTGAGGCATTGCCTCGTTCTGCCTAACTCATCCGTCGATGCCCGGACCTGCGCCTCAAGAACTGTTTGGACTCCTCCATTGCGATGGCGCTGCGGTCATTGAGTCGGTAAATGCCACCCTCGCGTCGTGGCTCGATTATCCGCCAGCGGAATTGGTCGGGCAGCCCTTTGACACCATCCTTGAGCGGGGCGGTCGGCTTTTCTTCCATTCCCAACTGATCCCCAACCTTGAGCTCAATCATCACGTTGAAGAGCTCTACCTGAATTTCCGCACGCGCGATGGGGTGACGCTGCCGGTGCTCATCAATGCCTGTCGTCGCCAGAAGGAAAACCGCGTCGGCCTTGAGTTTGCAGTGGTCCGCATGCACCGCCGTGCCCGTCTGGAGGAGGAGCTCCTCCAGGCCAAAAAGCTGGCCCAGCAGGCCAACACTGCCAAGGGCCGGTTCCTTGGTATGATTTCTCACGAACTTCGCACCCCCCTGCAGAGCATTTGCATGTTCGTTGACCTTCTTCTAGAAGGCGCCGTGGGACCCCTCACACCAACCCAGAAAAAGCTCCTGGTATCGAGCCAGCAAGCAGGTGGCAATCTCGCTGGTCTCATCGAAGACATTCTCGAATTCGTCAGGATGGAGTCTGGCAAAACCCGTGTCGATATACAGGAAGTCTCCGTCAGGGAGGTGCTCGACCAGAGCGAAGCCCTCTTCGGGGTTCGCATGCAGGAGGCCGAAATTGAATTCCTCAGCGAACCGGTTTCCGAAAATGCCAGGGTTCAGGGCGATCCCAAACGGATTCAACAAATCCTTCTCAATCTTCTTACAAACGCCCTGAAGTTCACTCCTGCCGGTGGTCGAATCTGCACCCGACTGGTGACCGATGGCAACTACGCCTGCTTCGAGGTGGAGGATACCGGCAGCGGTATCGTCGCCGATGATTTAGCCCGTATATTCGATGCCTTTGTGCAGACAGGTTCCGGATCCGACATGGCCAAGGGTATCGGCCTCGGCCTGACCATCAGCCGCGACCTCGCCCACGCGATGCAAGGCACCCTCACAGTTCGCAGCACTTGGGGCGTTGGCTCGACATTCAGCCTGACCCTTCCGCGCGTCCCCGAAACTGCTAACGCTCCGGCGGCCCGATTCGAGGACAGCGATCTCCACTGAGCTTCTTCCACGTTAACTGGCGGGTGAATCGAACTTCACCGTTCCTCGACGGAACGAAACTCGATCCGCATCTGCGGTCACTTATTGATTGGCACCCCTTTGGGAGCGTGAGACAACCGAAGGATCAATCCCAAAACCCATCCCGTTCAGATGAGATCAATCGCCTTTTTTTTCGCTTCCGTATTTCTAACCATCGCTGCGACTGAAAGCGTCCGTGCGGCGGATAAACCCAACATCGTTTTCATTCTCACCGACAATCACGGGGCGTGGACCCTGGGGTGCTATGGCAACAAAGACATTCAGACGCCGAACCTCGATCGTATGGCCTCCGAGGGGGTGCAGTTCATGCGCAGTATGTCGAGTAATCCGGTGTGCTCGCCGACGCGGGCGACTTACCTGACCGGACTGATGCCCTCGCAGCACGGCGTGCATTCGTTCATTCCTGGCACAGCGATGATGGGCGACGATGCTTATTACACGCTGGAAGAATTTGAGACGCTGCCCGAGATTCTGCACTCGGAAGGCTACGTCTGTGGCCTGAGCGGCAAGTGGCATCTCGGCGACAACATGAACCCACCGGATGGCTTTTCCTACTGGGCGACCATGCCGCGCGGTAGCACCGGCAACATGTACACCGACCCGGTCATCCTCGATGGTAAGTTACTGGAGCAGTCGCCGAAATACATGACCGACCTGTGGACGGAGCGCGGCATTGATTTCATCGAACAGAATAAAGACGGCGAAAAACCGTTCTTCCTTTTCCTCTCCTACAACGGTCCTTACTGCCTGA
Source organism: Verrucomicrobiales bacterium (assembly GCA_037969585.1). Taxonomy (GTDB): domain Bacteria; phylum Verrucomicrobiota; class Verrucomicrobiia; order Verrucomicrobiales; family DEV007; genus JBBKXR01. The sequence continues at coordinate 10,982 of JBBKXR010000289.1, read as the reverse complement.
GCAATCTATTGCTGCGCCCAGCACAAAATCGTTGGGCCGAGTTCTACGCCGACAAGCCGATGTTGTCATTTCCGCGCGACTCGGCGCACCCCTGGCAGTATTCGAATCTCAACTTTCACAACAACATAGTCAGCATGCGACGCGTCGGGGCTGAAGTCAGCGGTGTCGACGACGGTGTCGGACAGATCTTTGAAGCGCTACGCGAGCATGGTCTCGATGAAAATACCCTCGTGGTATTTACCGGCGACCAGGGTTGGATGGGCGGTCAGAATGGATTTTTCGGAATGGGCGATCACACCATTCCAATGACGGCGCACGACATGATGATGCAGGTGCCATTGCTGGTCTGGCATCCTTCGCAGATCCAGCCCGCAAAGAGCGAGGCGATGGTCACCAATAACGATTTTTTGCCGAGCGTGCTCGACTATGTCGGTCTGGAAAATCGGATTCCGCAAAAACCTAAGCTGCCGGGTAAAAGCTACGCGCCGATCTTGCGCGGTGAAAAGGTCGACTGGCCGACCGAGATGTACTACGAGATGGAAAGCTGCCGTTCCCTGCGCACTGAAAAATGGAAATATATCGAGCGGCGCTCACCGGAAGGTCCCGGCGAACTTTACGACATGGAGATCGATCCGATGGAGCGCTTCAACTTGTTCGGTCAGGCGGGCTACGAAGAAACCCAGGCCAAACTCGGCGCTCAATTACTGAAGTTTTTCGACACCTATGCCGATCCCGAATACGATATCTGGAATGGAGGTCGCTCAAAAGCGAGGCGGCATCACGCGCCCAAGGGCCATCCCGATTATCGCGAGCCGAAACCAAGGCCTTGGTTGCCGACCGTTGAGAAGCAAGAATTTGTGGTCGAGGACTGAACCGGTTCTCAACAAAAAAGGCCCGACAGTTTTCACTGCCGGGCCTTGAGGTTTTTTGAGTCTATCGAATCAACGGGTCGACTTTTTGGGGGGGAGTCGTGCGATCAGTCTCCGGGTCCGCCGCCCATCATGTTGCCGCCACCCCAAACTGGATCGGGGTCGTTGTTCGGCCATGGGTCGTCGTTATTGTTGTCGGGCCATGGATCGTTGCCGCCGCCCCAAACTGGATCGGGGTCATCGTTCGGCCATGGATCGTCATCGTTGTTGTCGGGCCATGGGTCCATGCCGCCGTTGTTCCCACCGTTGGCGGTAGCGTTCGCGGTTGCATTGGCGTTCGCTTCTGCACTTGAGCTGGATGACGAGTTGGAACTACCACCGGCACCGCCGCGGGCGCTGGCGCTACCGCCTTCACCACCGTGGGCGCTGGCACTGGATCCTTCGACGTGGATGTTGGTCCGATTGGCAAGCGCACCGCTGCGAGCTGCGCGGGCGTAGTCTTCGTGAGCTTTGGCGTATTTGATTGCGCCGTAGCCTTGCATGACACTACCGGTGCCGCCCGCCAGGCTGCCTGCGGCGTGCGCAAGCTTGGCGGTATTGTCGATGCCGCTGTCCTTGAACACCGTCACGTTGGCGGTCTCCATGTAGCCGGTCTTGTAGTTTTTACCGTAGGTGATGACACTGCCGGTGTTGAAGCCCTGGACTTTGACATTACCGAAATCGGTATCGCGGGCTTCGGGGACGACATTTCCCATGTAGGTTGATGAGCAGCTCGCCAACAGCAGGGCGAAGGGAGCGCATAGGATGAGTTTCTTGTTCATTGCGTTTTTTGGTTTCGGTTTGTTTCTGTTCGTTTGTTTTGGTCTTCGGTTTCTCTGTTTCAACGAGGTATAGACGGATGCTTTTGAGAGTTGGCTGATTGCTAGTAGTAGGGCTGGAAATACATGGGATTGCGCACTGGATTTTGCGCATGCTGATCGTTCAGCGTGGAGTGTCGGGCGTAAGGCGGGTTCGAAATCGGATTCGAGAACGCGCTGCCTTCCGAAGCGGCGACCGGGCCAAATATCGGAGCCGCGTGAGCCGACGACTGGGGAGTCGCAATACCGTGCGCCTGGTGAGCGTAGCTTTTTGGGTCCGGTTTCTTGAAGGGAGCGGAGACGATCGCGCCGGCGGTATTGACTACACCGCTGGCCAAAGTCGAAGTGACTCGGTTGACGCCTCGCACAGGAGCGCCGGCAAGATGAGCGGCGCGATAGCTCGGGTGGCGTTCCTTTGTCTTAAAAAGGACCAACTGCGACGGTGACTCGTCCTGACCGGCGACTGGCTTGCCGGAGGGAACAATAAAGTAATCGGCGTTTTCTTTGCCAATCACGACGTTGCCTAACTCGGTGCCGTAAGTCTCAGGCACGACATCGCTGAAGCGTTTGGTGCTGCAACTGGTCAAGCCAAGGCTGACTGCAATTGTTAGAAATGATATTTGTTTCAACATTGAGTGTAAGTATTGCGTTTTTATAATATTTTGTCTAGTTATTTTTATCAATAAGAAATATCATAATTGATAAGCCTAGCTAGAGCGGGGGTGTGAGGAGCAGGTATCGGAAAAATCAGTGCCGAGATTTTCGGCTGACGGAGCGCCTTTAAGAAAGCGATCAGTGGCGAATCGTCACCGGAGTACCGACCGTTGCCTTTTCGAAAATGATTGCCTGGGCGCGCTGTGGAACGCGGATGCAGCCATGCGAAATGGGATTCCCCGCGACGTAGCCAACATGCATGCCGGCGCCACCGGGATGGACTTTCAGCCAGTAAGGCATCGGCGATCCCTGGAACTGTGCACGGCCTCCGCTGGGGCGGCTGCGGCTGTCACCATCGCGGTCGAGCATGGCACCCGTGTTGCCGTCGACCCATATCCCGTAAAGGTTGGAGTCCTTGACCCGCTGTTTTTCTAAGATTTTGAACGAGCCGGTCGGCGTTTCCATGCCGCGCATGCCAGTCGACACTTTAGTCTCAAGAGCGAGTTGTTGGCCATTGAACAGTCGTGCCTTTTGTTCCGACAACGAGATCTCGATTCGAGAGTTCGATGGGTTGGTCGCAGCCAGCACCGCGTCGTTGGTAAAGATCTGCGATGACGGCCCGTTGCTGCCGGAAGCCGAGTGATTCACTGCCGTGCTCGAGCAACTGGTCAGCAAAGCGAGCGCGAAGAGCGGGAAGGTGCGGAGGAAGAGGCTCATTGGAGATAAGAGGCTAAAGAATAAGTATCGCAATTGATAATATTCTCCATTCTAAATCTCAATAACCATAATTACAACTAAAAATGATGATGCGTGAAAGCGCCATGCCTGAAAAGGCGTGGGCTCATTCGGACAAGGCGCTCGATGGTTACAGAACCTCTATGCGATGCGCAGCGCCTCCGAGTCTCTGCGCGAGACTTACCTACCCCTCTGCCCGGGATGGCGACGGGGCTGTTATTTCCCAAGCGCTCGTAATTCGCCGAGCATCTCGAGCAGGTTCTTGGTCAGAATAACGGACGCGTCTTCCTCAAAGCGCGAGGTGCCTAACCAGGTTTCGTAGCCGCCGAGCTTGTGCTGATTCGGTGGCGGCAGATAGCCGTAGCCACCATTGGCGAGTTCGATCGTGAACGTGTGCGGGAAAGGGCTTTTGTCTTTGATCTCAAGACCAATCTCGACCAGCACTTCAAAGGGCATCGACACGATGGCTTGGTCGCCAATGCGGATCGCCTGGATGATGACCTGTTCCGGCTCTGGTCGTTCGGGACCGGCGTAGGTGACGGTGTGCTGCGCGACCGAACCGGTACGACCGTTGATGGCCTCCTGCTCTTTGCGGGGAAGTTCGAGCAGGGCGAGTGCCTTTTTGACATCCTCATCACTGGGCACGCGATAGTTCAATGTGATCTCCCTCTGGCGCATCGCGACCAAGGGATTGTCGTCGTAGGTTTCGATCTTCTTCACGGCACGCCAGGCCGCGTCGGCAGTCTTCGCAGCCACGATGCGGATCTGTTCGAATGGCGAACGCGGTGCGCGAGTGCTGTGGAAATCGATATTGTTGATATCGCCGCTGGTGCCGTTGGTCATGAAGGCGACGAAGTTTTCCGGCGGGTTGGAGCCGCCGATGCGATAGGGCATGACTCGTGCAAATTCCCCGTAATAATCGGCGGAGGCCATGCCGACCACTCTACCATCGTCTTCGATCATACTCGGGATGCCGCCGACGTAGTGCAGCGAGTAGTTGGCGATCAGGCCGAGCGGGCGACCGCCCTTGTTGCGCGTGCGCACATCGACGACGCAGACTTCGGGATCGGTAGGGCCAGCGGGCTTGAGAAGGTTTTGCCGCGGGGCGTTGGTGCGTACCTTATCGTAGTCGCCGAGAGGATTTTTTTCCATCGTACCTTCCTTTAGAAAATAACGTCGATTATAGACCTCGGTCGGTTCTTCGTCGGAAGCGAAGCCAACCTTGGCAGGTTGGAGTGATTCGATTGCATCGATGAGTGCAGCGGCGAGCCCTTCGTTGCGCTTCTTTTCATAGGCGATCCGACCTGGCGAGGTGTCGCCGCCCTTAGGAGCTGTGTGAGTGTGCGTTCCGGAGACGAGCATTTCCTCAACCTTCCAGCCGGTCTTTGCGGAAGCGATCGCTTTCGCTTCGTCGCACATTTCGCGGCCGACACCGATCGCATCCATCAGCGCAATGACCGCGCGACCTTCGCCGTTCTGAAATGCGACGGCGCGAACGAAAAACGGATCGTGTACGTATTTCGATGCGCCTGAGCGAAGCTGCATCGGAAACACATCCGGAGTGATATCGACCGCGGCCGTGCCGGCGTGAAGCCCGGGGGCGGTTGCCTTTTCTTGAGCAGACAGAGGCGAGCCGATCGCGGCTGCGATCGACAGTGCCAGCAGAGAAGACAGAATGCGCTTTTTCATGAAGGCATCATCGGAGAAAGCGGCGCCTGCGCGCAATGGTGACGAAAACCGAATCGCGCCAGCGGGAAAGATGGTTTGGCGGGCACGATTCGTTTACCCTTTCAGTTCATGCACCTGCGACTGCTGACCGCCATTGTTTTTCTGGGCTCTGTCTTTCACGACTCGGTGGCGGCGGAGAAAGGATCACGACCCAATGTGCTGTTCATCGCGGTCGATGATTTGCGGCCAACTCTGGGTTGTTACGGCGATGAGGCGGCGGTGACGCCGCATCTCGACGCGTTGGCGGAGAGGGGCACGACTTTTATGCGGGCATATTGTCAGCAGTCGGTTTGCAATGCATCGAGGGCATCGATCATGACCGGTCGACGTCCAGACACCACCAAGGTCTACGATCTGACCACGCACTTTCGCAAAGCGCTGCCGGATGTGAAGACGCTGCCGCAGCAGTTCCGCGAGGCAGGCTATCGATCGTTAGCGGTGGGCAAGATCTATCACGGCGCGAAGGGACACGCGTTCGGCAATGGCATCGATGACGACTTGTCCTGGAGCGAGCCGGGCTGGTTTCCACAACCGAACTTTTATCATACCGCAGAGGGCATCGAGATTGCCGAAAAGTGGTTCGTCAAGCACCGCAAGAGTTTGGCGAAAACTTATCCTCAGATAGCTGAGCCGGGCGCTTCGTGGAAGGATGCGATTATTCGCGGGTTACCGTGGGAAGCGCCGGATGTTGCCGACGAAACGTTGGCCGACGGACAGATCGCGTCGCAGGGGATCGAATATTTAAAGGAAGCGGCGAAGAGCCAGGATCCTTTTTTTCTCGCCATCGGATTTCTCAAACCGCACGTGCCGTTCGTCGCGCCAAAGCGTTACTACGATCTCTATCCACAAGGCAGTATCCCGCCAGTGACCAACGCTTTCTATCCGAAGGGGTCACCTGAGTATGCTCACTACGACTCGGCGGAAATGCGGGTCTATCACGGCATTCCCCGAACGCGCGGACAAGCGATCGCCGATGAAAAGCTCACCAGCGAAATGCGTCGGGCCTACTATGCGTGCACCAGCTACATCGATGCCCAGGTCGGGCGCTTGATGGCGACGCTCGAAGAGCTAGGGCTTCGCGAAAATACGGTGATCTGTTTCTGGGGGGACCACGGTTATCATCTGGGCGAGAATAATCTGTGGTGCAAACGCAACAACTACGAACTGTCCTGTCGTGTGCCGTTGATCATCGAAGTGCCGGGGCAGGAGCATCGCGGTGCGCACACCGAGGCGCTGGTTGAGCTGGTTGATGTGTTGCCGACGCTGACTGAAGCCTGTGGCCTGCCGCTCGATGCCGGCGTCGAAGGCGACAGCTTGCTGCCGTTGATGAATGACCCGGATCGAGACTGGAAGAGCGCGGCATTTTCGCAGTATCCGCGTGTTCTCAAAGAGCACGGAAAAGTCATGGGAACGTCGATGCGTACCGATCGCTGGCGCTTTACCGAATGGCTGAGCGCGGACGCCAAGTTTCGGCAAGTAGAGCTCTACGATTTGAAAAATGATCCACAGGGAAATGCCAACCTCGCTCGCGATACAGAGCATCGGGGGCGCATTCCAGAGTTGACCGAACAACTCCACGCGGGATGGGAGGCTGCTCGACCGTGAAGCGTTTCTTTGCGATCTACATCGTGTCATTTTTGACGATCGGCGCTGCCTTGTGCGCCGATCCGTCGCGGCCGAATTTTCTGTTTATCATCGCCGAGGATATGAGCCCCAATCTCGGTTGCTACGGCGATCCGGATGCGATCACGCCTAATCTGGACGCTTTCGCGGCGCGCAGCATTCGTTACGATCGCGCGTTTTCAGCGACCGGCGTGTGTGCGACTTCGCGGTCGGCGATGATCACCGGCATGCATCCGTCGTCGATCGGTACTCAGCACATGCGCAGTAAAATTGTGCTGGCGGATACGATCCGACCGTTTCCTGCGCTGCTGCGCGAGGCTGGATATTTTTGCACCAATCGCGGCAAGGAAGACTACAACTTTAATACCCGACCCGATGTCTGGGATGCCACGCAATGGCAGGCCGCCGACTGGACACGCCGCGCTGACGGCCAGCCGTTCTTTGCCATTTATGGGTTTCCCGATACGCACGAGAGCCGCCTTTGGAAGGGCAGCAAAACCAAGCTCGTCGATCAGTCAAAGTTGAGCGAGGCCCAGCGTCACGATCCTGACAAAGTCACCGTTCCGCGATGGTTGCCCGACGCGGAGGAGGTGAAGGCCGAGTGGGCACGCTATCATGATCTGGTCAGCCTGATGGATGATCAATACATCGGTCCCTTGCTTCAGCGACTTGAGGACACTGGCGTTGCCGACGACACGATCGTTTTCTTCTTCTCCGATCACGGCGCGCCGTTTCCGCGCGCCAAGCAGTGGATTACTGAGGCCGGAACGCGGGTGCCGTTGCTGATTCATTTCCCCGAAAAATGGCGGCACTTGGCAACGACGATCGAGGCTGCGTCATCCGATCGACTGGTCAGCCTGATGGATCTCGGGCCGAGCGTGTTGAGTCTGGCAGGAATCAAGGTTCCCGAGTACATGGACGGCCGCGCCTTTCTCGGAGCGTCGGCAGCGGAGCCGCGCAATTCGCTGGTGTTCACCCGGGATCGCATGGATGAACGCGTCGATTTCATCCGAACGGTGCGCGACGAACGCTATCGGTACACTCGAAATTTCATGCCAAAGGTTCCGGCCTTTCCGTGGCTGACCTACATGGAGCGATTGGAGAGCTCGAAGGCCTTCCGCCGCTTGCAGGCTTCGGGGGAGGTTGGCCGGTTTTCCTCATTTCTCGCCGAGAGCAAACCTGCGGAGGAGCTCTACGATTTAGAAAGTGATCCTGACGAATTCACCAACTTGGCAGCCGATCCTGCGCACCGTGAAACGCTCGAAAGACTGCGCGGCGAACTCGCCGACTGGATGATGACGACGCGCGACAGCGGGTTCTTGCCGGAACAGCAACTGCTCGCCGCTGAGCAAAACGCGGGCAGCATTCGCGAGTTTTGCGCCGATGAAAAACGCTACCCGCTCGGCAGCTTGGTCGCCGGTGATCTCTCGCTCAGCGATCCGAATGCGGTGATTCGTTTTCATGCCGCGCTTCGGTCGTCGGAAGTCGACGCCTTGCGCGAACGGCTTGCGAACGAATCTGATCCCGACGTCCGCATAGCTCTGGCGTGGTCGCTGGGTGATGTCGTTGAGCTCGGCCTCATGATCGAGACTGATCAGCCGTGGAGTCGTGTGCTGGCTCTCAACGCGCTCGATTATCTCGGCGATGCGGCCCGACCGATGCTGCCACTTCTGGAAAAGGTTGCTACACAGACCGAGACCAAGGAAAACCTCTACGACCGCTGGCTTGCGCAGCAAATTTTGACCCGATTCCCATGAAACCGATTCTGCCCATCATCGCTCTGCTGCTAGCTATCGCCACTTTAGCGGCCTTTGGGCAAGCGGACAAAAAGTCGTCAGGCACTACCGCCGGCCTGGCAAAAACAGACATCACACCTCGCGTTCCGGTACGCATGGTCGGCTACGCTTCGCGCGACTACGAGGGCGCGCCGGATGAGAATAAATTGTTCGCCCGCGCTCTGGCGATCGGCAGTGACGACGGCGAACTTGGTGCGTTGATGATCACGGCCGATCTGCTCGGCATTCCCAAATCGTTGAGTGATCGGGTGTTTGAGCGCATCGAAAAGAAGCTCGGCATTTCCCGTGAAAAGTTCGCGATTTCCGCGACGCACACTCACGGCGGTCCGTCGCTGAGTGATTACATGCAGGAGCTGCATTTTTGCAAAGTTCTGCCCGCCAGCGAAAAACAACATATCGACGAATACACCGACTGGTTGGTCGATCGGTTCGAGCAAATTGCTATCCAAGCGGCTGAGTCACGGCAACCGGCGAATCTGCGCTGGGGTGAGGGGCGCGCCGGGTTTGCGATGAACCGGCGCGTTATCGAAGACGGCAAGTGGAAAGCGATGCGACCGAATCCCCAAGGTAGTGTCGATCACAGCGTCCCGGTGCTGACGGTCACCGCGGCCGACGACGACCAGAGGGTGCTCGGTGTTTTTCTCAGCTACGCCTGCCACTGCACTTCCTACGCGCCGCCGAATAAAGGATTTCACGGCGACTGGGCGGGGGCGGCTGCGCAAACGATCGAGCATCGTCACCCGGACAGTATCGCGCTGGTCGCCGCCGGTTGCGGGGCCGATGCCAATCCGGAGCCGCGCACCGCCGATGCTGCGCCTTTTGTTGTCGAACACGGCAATGAAATCGCTGATCAGGTCGATGCATTGCTCGCCGATTCCGCGCGCACCTACCGCCTCATAGCTGCGCCGAAATGCCGGACGCGCACGGTGCAGCTGCCGCTGGCATTTCAGCCCGATCGCAAACATCTCGAAGGTTGGGTTGCAGGAACGGACAAGCGGCGCGCTTTTTACGGACAGGTTTGGCTCGATCGATTAGACGCCGGCGGCACGGTTCCGACTGAGTTTGATTACCTGATTCAAACTTGGCAGTTTCCCGGTGAAAAAGATCGCAGTCTGACCTCGGTGTTTCTGCCCGGCGAAGTGGTCTCGGGTTATTCGCTACGCATCAAAGATGAGCTCAACACGGAGACTCGACGCAACTGGGTCATTGGCTATGCCAACGAATCGCCGTGTTACATCACGACTGCCAAACAGATTGCCGAAGGTGGCTATGAAGTGGTGCAGTCGATGGTGTCCTACGACAAGCCTTCGCGGCTCGCGCCGGAGACCGAAGACATCATTGTCAACACGGTGGTCGAACTGGCTGGTGGGAAGCCTGACAAAGCTACTAAGTAAGAGGCGCTATTTCTCGGCCGCAGCTTCCATGACTTCGCGGGCGAGGGCGTGCTGATCGTCAGGGACTTCGATGCGAATCGAATTTTTGATCGCGCCGAGAAGGTTGCCGCCATAGGCGTTATCGTCGATCACATAGGCCTCGACGCCGTTGTCGCGCAGCAGAGTGGCGAGCAGATGGGCGTCTTCGGATTTAGAAAAGCTTCGCAGAATTTGCATGGGGAGTTTGCTAGAGGTTGCTAAGAGCCGCTGAGAGCTTCGCGGAATTCGGGACTGGCGTCGACCCTCCAGGCTTCGCTGGCTTGCAGGGTAACGATGTCGCCGCCCTCCGTGGCGATGCGCAAAAGTAGTGGGTGTGTGCCGGGGTAGCGCGTTGCGGCGGCTTTGATGCGGTCGAGATCGGCGCTCGAATCGCGACCACTGATCAGGTCGAGAATGAACGGAGTGTCGCCGTTGCCGGTGGATTGCGAATGGCCGTTGCCGTAACCGTTACCGTTACCGTTGGGCACGTCGATGGGTTGCGCTGAAGTGCCGGTCACCGCGAGACCGTTACCGCTGCTGCTGCTAGCCTTGCCAGCCTTGTGGGGGGCTGTTTCGGCTGAGGTGGAAGCAGAAGGCAGGGCGACGCCGCGCTTTTCAAGATAGCCGTCGAGCGAGGTCAGGTCGACGGCGGTGAGTCGATTGGTTTCGGAAATCTGATCCAGTTCGACCTTGGCCTTGAGCACGATGACTTTGCCTTTGACGAGCATTTCCGAGCGCTTGGTGTAGGTCTCGCTCCAGAACATGACCTCTGCCTGGCCGCTGAAATCTTCGACGATTGCGATGGCGAACGGCTTGCCCTCGCGCTTGGTGTACTTCACCGCGACGTCACCGAGGATGCCGGCGAAAACGTGCGCCTTGCCACCTGGTTTCATCGTAGCAATTTCGCCGATGGTTTCGAAGCTGCCGTTGGTGATCGCGTCGCGATAAGCGTCGAGTGGGTGACCGGTGACGTAGAAACCGAGCAGGTCTTTTTCAAAGACCAGCATCTCGTCTTTGGTCCATTCGACGCGATCTTCATCGGCGATGGTCGGTGACGGCGAGGCGCTGACCATGTCGTCCATGTCGAATAGCGATACCTGGCCACTGGCCTTATCGCGTTGTGCGGAACTGGCGCTGGCCATGACCTGGCCGATACGCGAGAACAGCTCGTCGCGGCGCTCACCCACGTAGTCGAAGGCACCCGATTTCACTAGACTCTCGCTGATTTTCTTGTTCACCGTGCGACCGTCGAGTCGGGTGAAAAATTCTTCCATGGTGCGGAATTCACCATTAGCTTCGCGCTCTTTG
>JBBKXR010000288.1:0-21860 GCA_037969585.1 Verrucomicrobiales bacterium | reverse complement strand
CGGTGCAAACTCCGGTTCAGCTTATGTCTACAGTTTCGATGGAGTTCAACCACTGACTACGCAGTGGACGATCGAGCAGAAATTGGCAGCTTCGAATCAAGGGGCAGATGATCGCTTTGGTTATGATCTCGATATCGACGGAGACAAGATTGTCGTCGGTGCACGACTTGAGGATACGGGTGGCAGCAATAGAGGCTCTGTGTACGTATTCGAACTCAATGGCGGCACAGGAGCCTGGGACGAAATTCAAGTGTTGAACAGCACCTCGGGAATCCCGAACCTGTCGAATGACGATTACTTCGGGTCCTCTGTAGCGATCGATGGCGATACGATTCTGAGCGGGGCTTCTTCCGATGATGTCAACGGTACTAATTCTGGAACTGGACACATTTTTACGCTGAACACGGGGACTGGACTGTTCGAGCACTCGCAGGCCATTGCGCCCAACGATGCGTCCGCACGTGATGAATTCGGCTTGAGCGTTGCGCTTAGTGGCACTCGTTACTTTGTTGGTGCTCGTATAGCGCAGGCGACGTTTACTTCCGATGATGGCGCAGTTGTTTCGCTGCCTCAGTACGGAGCGGTTTACATTTTTGAGGGAACTCCCGGCTCGGCGACTGAGACAGCGAGAGTGAATGGCGATATCAACGATGCTGATTTTCTCGGTGGTCGAGTTACGTTCGGGCGTGCGGTAGCCATCGCAGGTGATTGGGCCGTTGTTGGTGCTCCGGAAGGTGGAGAAGCGGATGATGGATCGGCAACTGAAGGTGCTGGATCCGCCTATCTCTATCATCGCAATACCTATGGTACGGTCGATACCTCTGACGACACGTGGTCGCTTCAATCCAAGCTTCTGCTTCCCGACAACAGTGCCGAGAATGGTGACTTGTTCGGTCAGGGGATTGCGATCTCGGCCGATGGCAAGGTGATCGCCATTGGCGCTCCGGTTCATGATGCCGGAGGATCGCGCCAGGGTGCAGCGTATATTTACAGCCTTGATACCGCTACCGGCGCTGTGAGTTTTGAAGGACGTATTCGTGCGGCTGCGCGAGGCACAGATGATCGCTTCGGTCGTGATCTGGCGCTCAATGAAGACGGTTCCGTCCTCGCGGTGGGTATGCGTTTGGATGACGATGGAGCAAGCAATTCCGGTTCGGTTCACGTCTACTCTGCCGCGGGTGGCGATTGGGGCGGGACATTTTTTAATGGTGCTGCGACACAACACGCTGTGCTGAGTGTCAATTCAGATGGCGTGAAGCTGAAAGCTCAGCTGGTCGGTGGTGCTTCAGATATCGGTGCCAGCGACGAATTTGGTCGTCATGTTGCGGTCAGCGGCACGGGTACTGATGCTCGAGTGCTGGTCGGCGCCCATGGCAACGATGATGTCGGCAGCGCTTCGGGTTCCGCCTACATCTATCGATTCGACGGGGCCAATTGGAACATCGAGGCCAAGCTTACGGCATCGAATGCCGGCTCTGGCGACCAATTTGGTCTCGGTCTCGATATCGATGGCGAAACCGCCGTCGTCGGGGCTTACGCGGAGGACACCGGAGGCAGCAACCGGGGGTCGGCGTACGTATTCACCTTCGATTCCGGAGCGGGGACGTGGTCGGAGGTGCAGAAGCTGAACGCCTCTGATGATCAGAATAGTGATTTCTTTGGTCGTGCTGTTTCGGTCGAGGGCGATGTGATCGTCGTCGGGGCCTACGGGGAAAACACCGGTGGTTCGGATGCGGGTTCGGCGTATGTATTTCAACGCGATAACGGAGCCGCGGTCGGCAGCCAGTGGAGCGAGACCTCGATCCTCCGGGCTCCCGACGGAACAAGCTTAGACAATTTCGGTTTCGACCTTGCGGTGTCAGGCGGTCAAATCCTGATCGGTGCCCAACAGGCGGACCGGGTTCTTGCCGATGGCACGGTGGTTTCCAACTGGGGTGCGGCTTACACCTATCAAATACAGGATGTCGTCACGCCGCCGGCTCCGGTGGTGATCGCCAGTGTTGATGGCAGCACCATCACCGGTGGTGGTACGGTCTCGACCGATGGTAACAGCATCACGTTCGATCCAGGTTCTGCCTATGATCATCTCGACGCCGGTGATTCGGTGGTCGAAACGTTTACCTACACGACGGCGAGTGGGGAGACGGCGACGGTCGCGATTACCATCGATGGTCGCAACGACACTCCTGTCGGCGTTGCTGACGGGGTGACGGTGCAGGAAGATGGGCCTGCAGTTTCCGGAAATGTCCTTACCAATGACATAGACGATGACGATGATGACACGGTGACTACTTTGCAGGTTAGCCATGTCAACGGGCAGCCTGCCAACGTCGGCAATCAGATCACTACGACGGAGGGCGCACTGGTCACCGTCAATGCCGACGGAACATTTAACTACAATCCGAACGGACAGTTCGAATCGCTCGCACCGGGGCAGACGGCCACCGATACGGTGACCTATCGGGTGACCGATTCCAACGGACAGATCATTTACCAGGAAGTTAATGGCGCTTTCGTTGGCGAAGCCCGCGATTTTTCCAACAGTCCCGATTCATGGGCACTCCAAAATGAGACCACTTCGAATCCGAACAATCTGATCGGCTCGCGGACCGGCGATTTCATGCAGGTGCCTGATGGCTCGGGCGGAATTTCGGCTCCGAATTTCAATAACCCGGCTGGCACGCCGGCGTTGCAATTTCAGGTGGAGATTAAAACCGCCGGCACCTATCAACTGTTCCTGCGTGGTGCCGGCTTCGATGGTGGCAGCGATTCGGTTCGCGCCGGAATCCTCGAGCACGCCGACGGAGTAGCGGGAGGCAATATCGATTGGTATGGCATGGCCATTACCGGGTCGACGTTTAACTGGCATGGCCAGGGTAATCCTGAGGCGAGCAACGCGGGAACGTCTGCGGCAGTGGTATTCAATCTCACGGCCGGCATTCACACGATTCACATCAGCGCCCGCGAAGACGGTGTCGCCCTCGACGCGTTCATGCTGCGCGAAGTGGGCTCAAGCATCGCCGCACCGGCTCAGAACAGCACGGTCGCCGGGCCTCAAGCCCAACAGGAAGCGACCATCACTTTCACCATCGAAGGAAATGATGATCCCGCAGTTGCCACCAACGACACGGGCGCGACCGATGAAGACACGGTCTTGAACGTGCCCGCTGACGGCGTGCTCGGCAACGATTCCGGCGACGCGACTCTGTCGGTCACTGGCTTCGATGCACGCAGTGCTTTCGGTGCAGCGGTAACGGTTAACGCCGATGGCAGCTACAGCTATGACGCGACTCAAGCGGCACTGCTGCAGATGTTAGTCACCGGCGAAACGGTTTCCGACACTTTCAGTTACACGCTGACGGATGGCAATGGCGACACCGACACCGCGACGGTGACCATCACAGTGACCGGCGTCGGCGATGTTGAGATCAATGGTTCCGATTTTCTGCCCGATGGCAGTTTGCTGGGCTCAGGTGCGGGACCGATCGCATTCGCGGTCAACGGCGGCGGTGATCTCGAGATCAGCGTGGACGGTGCGGTTGTGAAAACCACGACGGCGGCGACGATTGGTGATGCCAATGGCCCGCATTCGATCACGGTGGTCGGTGACGCGAATGATGTCGTTCAAGTCGGTAGCCTTGGTAGTGGCGTTTTCCAGGATCTCAGTGTCACGGCAAATGCGATTCAGGTAGGTGTCGATGTCGAGACGGCCGGCGATCAAGCCTACGTGGGTGCAACGACCCTGACTTCTGACCTGACGCTCACCGGTGTCGCAGTCACTTTCGGTAACACGTTGGACTCCGATGCTACGGCGCGAAATCTTATCATCAACGCCAGCGGCGCGACGACATTCGCGGCCAATGTGGGAGGGGCTTCTGCGCTGGCCACCCTGACAACCGATGCTGCCGGTTCGGTGGTATTCGGCACGACCGCGGCGATTGCTGTGACGACAAGTGGAGATCAGGCCTACAACGACGCAATCACTCTCGCACAGGCGACGACTCTGAACGCAGCGAATGTCACCGCGACGAATACTGTCGCACTGGGAGCCAATGCGCTCGACATCAACGTCACAGGAGCAAGCAGTGAGGTCAGCGGTGTCATCAGTGGCGGTGGATCGGTGACTAAATCCGGTGCCGGCACGCTTTTGTCGAGCGGAGCGAACAGCTATACCGGGCTGACGACGGTTGCAGGGGGCTTACTCAAGCTGGGTCACGTTTCGGCCCTGGGCGACGGCATAGCGGCCGGCACAGTTGTCGAAGACGGGGCTGCCTTGGATCTCAATGGAATCTTTGCCTCAGGCACAGGATTTTCAGGAAATATTGATGAGGTAATCACGATCAACGGTGCCGGAATCGCCGGATCTGCCGATAACGGTGCTCTGTTCAACAGCGGTGCCGGAATCGTAAACCGTGGCGTTAACAATGTGTTGCTCGGCAGCGATGCATCGATCGGCAACGACGGTGGGCGATTTGATATTCGTGGCTCGATAGCGGGTGTGGCGGGTGCCGATTATACCCTGACTAAAGTTGGCTCAAACTTTATTGGTGTGACTGGACAGCCTGACTTGGCGAAACTGATCATCGACGATGGCAGCTATGGCATGGCGAGCAGCTTCGGCTTCAACAACATCACGGGCCAGGCTGTGGAGATCAATGCCAACGGTACTTTGGCGCTCTACCGCAATAAGGCGCTGGCGGCCAATTTCGTGCTTAACGGTGGCCAAATTGTCAATAACCAGGGAGGTGACACGGTGCTTCGTGAATCGACGATCAGTGGCACGATCCTACTTAACGGAACGAATAACCGGATCGATACCGACAACGGCGGAACCGGCAGTATTTCGCTGACCGTCGCCAGTGTTATCAGCGGATCCGGAGACCTGGCGAAAGGTGGGGACGGAGTCCTGACGCTGACCGGAGCCAATATTTACACGGGCACGACTGCGGTCAACGCAGGCACTCTTTTCCTCAACGGTAGTCACAGTGGCGCCGGTATCTACACGGTCGCCGGCGGAGCAACACTCGCGGGCAGTGGCTCGACGGATGGCGCTGTTACTGTCAATGACGGTGGCTCGCTCGATCCGGGCGTCAGCGGGATTGGCACTTTGACGGTTACTGACAACACGGCGGTTAGCGGAACTTACCACTTCCAGATCGATGGCGACACGTCAGCTGATCTGGTCGACGTGACCGGCACCGTGACGCTGGGTGCAACTGCGATTTTGAATGTCGAAGAGCTGACAGCTGGCACACCGACATTCGGCAGCACGATCACCTTGATCGCCAATGACGGCACAGACGTGGTGATTGGAACGTTCTCAGGTCTGGCCGAAGGCGCAGCGGTAACCGATGACGATGGTGATACCTATACCATCAGCTACGTAGGTGGTGACGGCAACGACGTCGTCCTCTATGCCGGTGCTGCCGAGACCAATGTCGACCTGACGGGCGGTGTGCTAACCATCAGCGACATCAACAGTGAAACCGCTGATGCGATCAAGGTCTCCTTCGATGGTACCCATTATGTGATCAGCGATCCGAACGTCGTGTTGTCGACGTCTAACCTGGGCAACGGTCAAGTAACCCGCCCGGATGCCAACACGGTTCGTGTCGATGCCTCGCTGGTAACCAGTTTAGTAGTGACCACGGCTAACCCGACTGCTGCAACCGCGATCGATACGGTGACGATATCGAGTCTGCCGGCAACGGTTGGCGGCGACGTGACCGTTACGGCGGAAAACATCAACCTCAACGGCGACGTCGGCGCTTCCGGTGACGTAACTTTCAACGGTGACGTGACGCTCGGCACCTCGGCCACAGTGGCTGCCGCCAATGCCACTTTCGGGGGCAGCACCAGCCTTGGTGCCAACAATCTTACCGTGAACGTGAGCGGAGCTACCAGCAGTTCTGCCGGCGGCATCTCGGGATCCGGTCAGTTGATCAAGCAGGGAGCGGGAACGTTTACGCTGACTGGCATCGGTGCCGGAAACAATTCCTACACAGGTCTGACTCATGTTGAGGGCGGAACCCTGGTGGTCGGTACAGGATTCGGCGGCGATGGAGCCATCCAGGGCGACGTTACCGTAGAGAGCGGCGCGGTGGTGCGTCTCGATGTGGTCAATCGAATCGCCAACAGCAGTAACATTACCGTTAACGCTGGGGGTCTTTTCGACGCGAACGGTTCAGGCGATACCATCGGCCAGATTAACGGAGCTGGCGACATCACTCTCGGCGGCGGTACACTCTTTATTACTGCGGGCGGCACGTTCTCGGGTGACATTAGCGAAGCCGGTGGCATCACCCTTCTGGGAGGTACGCTGACCCTCAGCGGGAATAATTCCTACGATGGCGCGACCAACATCAACGCCGGAATCCTGGTTGCCGCGAGCAACAATGCGCTTGGTTCGACAGTCGGCGGTACGTCGGTAAATGGGGGCAAACTGCACCTGTCGGGCGGAATAACGACGCCTGAAAACGTCAGTATTGATGCTGCAGTTGGTGGCGGCGGGATCACCAGTGCTGCCGGTGCTAATACCATGACCGGAGCGGTTACCTTGAACCAAAGCCTCGATGTGCGTGGGCCGGGTAGCTTGACTTTCTCCGGTGGTATTACGAGTGCGGCCAACCAGGGGCTGAGCTTGAATCTTACGGCGAGGATTGATACCAACCCGATTGATCTCAACGGCGGAGCCCTGACGATTACCAGCAATGGCAACAACGCTGCCAATGCATCGAGCATTGACGTGGCGGGTAATGATTTTGCTCTCGTGCGGATCAACTTCGGTGGCTACCTCCGTCTTGATGCGGCAAATGTGCTGCCGTCCGATGTTAGTGTCGAGTTCGGGTGGAGTAATCAAGGTCAGTCTTCTGGCACACTTGACCTCAATGGATTCGGTCAGACCATTGGTTCACTCAGCGTTACCACATTATTCCCCGGAACGATGGGTGACCAGAACGTCACCGGTGGCGGAACACTTACGGTCAACCAGAGCACCGACACGACCTACGAGGGGCGCATCACGGATGGCGCGACGGCGACCAGCATCGTCAAACAGGGTGTGGGAAATCTCACGCTGAATAATCTCAGCGGCACCGCGAGTTCGTTCACTGGCACGACGACCGTCAGTGCAGGTCAACTCACGATCGGAGACAACGATGCGCTCGGCGCAGCTTCCGGTGCAACCACCGTGGCAGATGGTGCACGTGTTGAACTGGCGGACGGTGTCAATGTCGCCGGCGAAACCGTCACGATCGCCGGCAACGGTGGCGATTTTAACGGCGTCCTACGCGTGTCAAACGGTGGAGCGGCTGAATGGGGAGGCAGTGTGCTCATCAATGGCAGCTCAGCGCGAGTCGGCGCCGAAGCCGGTGGCACCCTGACCATTTCCGGTGTGATTTTCAATGGCACTGGCTCGATTCTCAACATCAACGGACAGAGCGGCACGGGCACTGTGATTGTCTCTGGTGCAAACACCTACACGGGGGCGACCAATGTTATCCGCGGAATCCTGAAAGTGGGCGCGGACAACGCTCTTCCCAACGGCACGACGTTGAATATCGATACGAGCAGTGCCGGGGAAGACGCCGTTTTTGATCTCAACGGATTCAGTCAGCAGGTGGGCGCGTTGACTCGCACCGGAAGCGGAAGCGGTGCTGGAGGATCATTTGTCACAAACGACGGCGCTGCCGCCGGAACACTGACGGTCCATCAGGCGTCGAATACGACCTTTGATGGTGTGATTCAGGACGGCACCAGCACGGTCAATCTCGTCAAGAGTGACACCGGTACACTGACATTGACTGGCACCAGTACCTTTGATGGAACTACCGCAGTGAACGGCGGAACGCTGTTGATCAACGGTGACAGCTCGGCCGCGAACGGAGCCATCACGGTGGCATCCGGCGCGACCTTCGGTGGCACGGGAAGTGCGGGCGGCACCGCTACCTTCGTCAGTGGCTCGTTGTTCAGTCCGGGCATCAGTCTTGCCGATACCGAGGACATCACTACGGCCAGTATCGCGCTGGTTGCTGGATCGACTTTCCAGGCACAACTCGATGGAACCACCGGCGGCACGAATCACGATCAAGCTGACGTGATCGGCACGGTGGACGTGACCGGAGCCACGCTTGCGCTGACTCTTGGCTACAATCCAACGACGGGCGATCAATTGATTCTGGTCGACAATGACATGGCCGATGCAGTCGCGGGCGAGTTTGCCAATCTCGCTGATGGCACGGCCTTTGATCTCGTATCGAGCGCCGATGGCAAGACTTACACTTTCACGATCGATTATCAGGGCGGTACTGGAAATGACATCGTTTTGACCAGTCATGGTGTCGCTGAGACCAGCGTCGAAATCGTTGCCGGTGACTTGGTGGTGACGGATATTAACGGCGGGATATCGGACGACAATCTGACCATCGTCGACGATGGCACCAACTACGTCATCACCGATACCGGCGGCCTTGCGCTGACGACTTCAATTCCGGGTGCGGTTCGCACCAGCGGAAATGTGATCACGGTGGCAAAAACCAGCATCACCGGCGGTCTGATTTTCGATACCCTCGCCAATGCCGCTGACACGGTGACGATTGGTGGCTCGAATGCCTTCACCTTCGCCGGCGATGTAACTATCAACGCTGAGACGATCAATTTGAATCAAGATCTCAGTGGCGGTGCAGCAGGGGACGTGACCTTGAACGGTGCAGTGTCACTCGGAGCTGATGCAATCGTGGCAGGTAACGACGTTGCCTTTACCTCAACCGTCGACGGAGCTCAGGCTCTGGTGGTGAATTCCATCGGCGCGGGAACGACGACGTTCTCCGCAGCGGTAGGAACCGGCACTGCATTGACGTCGCTGACGACCAACGCTGACGGGACGGTCAGCATCGGCGCGAACGTGACGACTTCCGGTGACCAGACTTACAACGAGGCGGTGACGATTTCTGCGAACGTCATCCTGAATGCGGAGGATGTGATACTTCCGAACACCGTCGACCTCGGCTCCAACGAGCTTACTATCGATGTCACGGGAACCGACAGCCTCGCGAGTGGCGTGGTCAGCGGCACCGGATCGCTGTTCAAATCGGGTGCCGGTTCGCTCACGTTGACGGGCGCCAATACCTATTCCGGTGGCACCACTTTCGACGAGGGTGCTCTGCGCATCGAGCACAATACCGCGCTGGGAACCGGCGACGTGCTCATCGAAGATCGTGGCGTTGACCCCGAATTGTTCATCGCTACGGGGCTGACGATCGCGAACAACTTTGAGTTTGGCGCGGTCGGTGGCAACAAGACGATTTTGCTCGTCGATACCGGCACTACGACGGCGACGTTGAGCGGCAATATCGTCATCACCGAAACGGGCGCGGAAACTGTCAGAGTCCGCGCCGGACTGGACGACACCCTGACTCTGTCAGGCACGCTCAG
Organism: Verrucomicrobiales bacterium; assembly: GCA_037969585.1. Classification (GTDB taxonomy): domain Bacteria; phylum Verrucomicrobiota; class Verrucomicrobiia; order Verrucomicrobiales; family DEV007; genus JBBKXR01. Next base: position 12,428 of record JBBKXR010000288.1, on the reverse strand, counting down.
CGGTCCCGGCAATCTTGCGGTAATGAACAATGGTGTGTCGGCTGATGCCGGCACCGTCGTTCTTTCAGGCACGAACACCCATGCGAGTACGATTCTCAACGCCACCGGCATCGTGGTTCGCGCGGAAAGTGATTCTGCGCTTGGCAATTCGGTTCTGTTCGATCAGACAGCGACGCTGGAACTGGCCAACGGAATTGATATTTCTGCACCGATTTCCGTCACTGATACCGGTGGCAACAAAGTGATTCGACTCGTCGAAGCGGCGGGCAGTGCTGCAACGATATCGGGCACCATCGACGTCGCGGAAACCGGAACGAATACGGGTGGCCTTTTCGGCAATTTTGATCTTCAAACTGCTACCGGCAATACCCTTACGGTGACGGGAGCGATCAGCGGCGAGAGGATTGATATTACCCGCGCAGCCGCCGGGGACGCAGGCACCGTAGTTCTGTCAGGAAACAATACCCACGCGGAGACATTCCTGAACACAGAATCGACGCTGCACGTTGAGAGCAACACGGCTCTCGGTGCTACAACAACGATCGGCTCGACTTCAACCCTTCAGATTGGCGACGGGGTAAATGTGGCGACCTCGCCGATTACGGTGCTGGACAACGGCGGCAATAAGGTGATCCAGGTGGAGCCGGGCGGTTCGGGGACGATTTCGTCAAACATCATCATTCTTGAAGACGATGCGACGCAGTTCGATTTGCTTGCTGACGCTGGCGATACCCTGACCATATCCGGAGATATCTCCGGTGGCGGCGCAGCTGGTGTCACTTCCACGGGGGCCGGCACAGTTGTGTTGTCGGGCACCAATAGCTACTCCGGCGACACTACGATCAACAGCACCGGCACGTTGTTGGTTAACGGAGACAGTTCCGCCGCCACCGGCGCCGTCAGTGTGACCAACATTGCCACTCTCGGCGGCACCGGCACGGTCGGTGGAGCCGTCACCGTGGACGGGCCGAATGGCAATCTTGCTCCCGGAGTCGGGGGAGTGGGCACGCTGAATCTTGCAGGCGGAGTCACGTTTGCCGGTAACAGCGATTTTGAAGTTGAGATCGACGGCACAGGAATGGGGACTGCCGATTTGGCCGCCATCACCGGCAACCTCGATATTACCAGCGCCGACCTTAACGTGTCCGAGTTGATAGCGGCAGACGATGCCGAGTACCTGATCGCGACTTACACCGGTAGCCTTACCGGCACGCAGTTTGCGTCGGTCAATAATGTGCCCGCTGGCTACGGCGTGGAAATCGATACGACCGCGAAGACGATCAAGTTGGTTCAGTTGCAAATCATCGTTACCGAGTCGGGTGGATCGACGGATGCCACCGAAGGGGGCGCGACCGACAGTTTCGACATAAGGCTCAACGCGTTTCCGGGTTCCGACATCACGGTGACCGTGACGCCGGATGCTGACGTGGACCTGGGTGCGGGCGCCGGTGTGGCGGTGAATCTGACCTTCACCGCAGCCAACGGCACGACCGATCAGACGGTGACAGTCACCGCCTTTGATGACGCCCTGGTTGAAGGGCCACATGGTGGCACGGTCACCTTCTCGGGAAGCGGTGGACTGACGTCGCCGAACGTCGTCGTCAATATCACTGACAACGACAGCGCAACCTGGTCGCTGAGCGGTGACACCTCTGTTGTCGAAGGCAACTCTGCCAGCTACACCATCGCACTTGCTGGAACATTGGAAGCTGGCGAAAAGGCGTCGATCAACCTCACCCAGACCAATCTAGGGACGACGAGCAATGCTGACCGCGCTGATCTTCTCACGGTGATTGCTGCGGCCGTTTCGTCGCGCGCTGATCTGCAACTGGTCGGCTCGACTCTGACTTATACCGGTGACGGCAATGCAATGGCGGCGCTGAACTTCAGCCTGCTTGCCACCGATGACGCGATCGTTGAAAATGCCGAGAGCTACAGCGTCGCCTTAAGCGGTCCGGCGAGTTCAACTGGTGCTGCGATTGTCGGCAGCGGGCTGGTCACTACCGAAATCGCCGCGAGCGATACTGCGGCGGTTACGGTCGAGGATGTCAGTGTGGCCGAGGACGGCACGATGACATTCACGGCGACTCTGAATAACGAAGTTCAAGGTGGCTTCACCGTAGATGTCGATTTCACTGATGGCACCGCAGTTGGTAGCAATGTCGATTACGACTCAGCACCGGTTACCCTGGTCGAGGATGATTTCTCCACGGCCGGAGCGATCAGTAGCTCGGTTCGCCTGTATCACAACAATGCCGACGGGGGTTGGAAGGCTGATTTTACGACGAATTCGGGCAACCCGTCCAAGTGGGAGATTTCGGGAGGAGCGCTAAGGAATCCAGGGACGGAAGCGGGCAAACCGAGCGAGGGTGCGGTGGCAAGACTGATTTCGATCAACGAAACTGACGCGAGTCTGAATCAGGTGACGATCTCATTTGATTACAACGTCGGTCTCGGGACAACGACCTACTTCCACGCGATCGGACTGATTTCGAATCCGACATTCTCGCCGTCGAATCCACAGATCCTCAATACCCAGGCACAAAATGGATCAGTTCAGGACCAGCGGGAAAGCAACTACACCGACGTAAATCTGTTCGACGGCAGTGATCCCAACGGTGGCAGTGGCGGAGCGATCGCTCTCACCGGAAGTGGTACCTATACGGCGACCTTCGATCTTTCCGGCTATGCCGACATCAGTAGCATCGCAGATCTGGATTTCATCGCCCTCGCGTTTGGCAATAATATGCTCAACAGCGATGGCTCCGGAGCAGTCAGCATCGACAACTTCCGGATGCAAGCGGTCGGTTCGACGAATACTTCTCAAACGCTGACCTTTGCCGGCACAGCAGGCGAGACGCTGCAGTTCACCGTCTCGCTGAACGACGACGCGATTGTCGAGGCAAATGAGACCTTCACGCTGGCGTTGTCGAATCTGACTACCACCGCTGCACCTGCGGGTGCTATCGACATCAGCGACGGCGCCACAGGTACCATCATTGATAATGACGCTGCAGCGGTAACGATCGGCGATGTGACCGTCAACGAGGCGGCGGGTACGATGAGCTTTACCGCGACCCTCGACAATGCCGTTCAGGGTGGTTTCGCTGTGGATGTCATTTTTGCCGACACTACCGCTACCGGCGGGGGAACGGATTATGCGAGTGCGACGCAGACGTTGAACTTTGACGGCACCGCGGGTGAGCAGGAGACCTTTACGGTGGCGATCACCAATGACAATTTGGTCGAACTGTCTGAAACCTTCGGTCTTTCGCTCGGTAATCTGACACCGGCAACCGCGCCAGCCGGATCGATCGATATTACCGATACTGCGGTCGGAACGATCACCGATAACGACACCGCGACGTTCACGATCAACGATGTGACCGTCGACGAGGCAGCAGGCACCGCGACCTTCACCGTTAGTGTTGATAAAGCCCTCGATACCGACATCACCATCGACGTCAGTTACGCCAATGTCACCGCCACCGGTGGCGGTGCGGATTACGATTCGGCGACAGACCAGGTGACCTTCCTTGCGGGGACGACCACTTCGCAGACGGTTACCGTGGCAATCACCGACGACGATGTGGTTGAACTCACGGAGACTTTCACCGCGAGTCTCTCGACCGCGACGCCGCTCGGAACCCGTAGCATCGTTGTCAGTGACAGCGGCACGGGAACGATCACCGACAACGACACCGCGACGTTCGCGATCGACGATGTCACGGTCGACGAAGACGCAGGCACGGCGACCTTTACCGTTAGCGTTGATAAGGCGCTCGATACCGATATCGCCATCGACGTCAGCTACGCCAATGTCACGGCAACGGGCGGTGGAACCGACTACGATTCAACGAGCGATCAGGTCACGTTCCTGGCGGGCACGACGACGTCGCAGACGGTTACCGTAGCGATCACCGACGACAATTTGGTCGAGTTGACCGAGACATTTACCGCCAGTCTCTCGACAGCGACGGCGTTGGGCAGCCGCAACGTGGTTTTGAGTGACACCGGCACCGGAACGATCACAGACAACGACAAATTGTTGATCTCGATCGATGACCCGTCAGTCACCGAGGGTGACGCGCCGGGAACCGTGAATTTGACCTACACGGTCACGCTCGACAAGGCGGCCTCCAAGGATGTGACGGTGGATTTTGCCTCGGCAAATGGCACCGCGACTCTGGTTGGAAACGACTACACCGCTAATAGCGGGACGCTGACCTTTGTTCCGGGAGCCGCATTGACTCAAACGATCACCATTCAGATCACGGGCGACAATCTCGATGAAATGAACGAGACCGTTCTGGTAAATCTCAGCAACGCCCGCTTCGACGGCGTTGTCGATACGACACGGGTCGATTTTGCCGATAATCAGGGCAGTGGCACGATAACGGACGACGACTTTGCACCCGTGGCTGACGCCGGGGGCGCTTACGTCATCAATGAGGGCGACGGTCTTACGCTCGACGCGACGGCAACTACCGACGCGGATGTTCCGGCGGATACCTTGACCTATACCTGGGACGTCAACGGCGACGGCACTTTCGGCGATGCCTCGGGAGCCAATCCGTCGCTCACCTGGGCGCAACTTCAGGCACTCGGTATCAATGACGGTCCGGATTCGTTCAACGTCACCGTCCGGGTCAGCGATGGCACCAACAGCGACGACTCGGTAACTACGCTGACGGTGAACAATGTCGCGCCTACCGCGAATGACGATGCCACCGGATTCACTACCAACGAGGACAACGTGATCACCATCGCGCAGGCGACCCTGCTTGCGAATGACACCGATCCAGCGGGTGCGCAGGATCCGCTGTCGATCACTCAGATCATCAGTTCGAGCAATGGTGCAGCGGTGATCTCCGGCACCGATATCGTCTTTACTCCGGCGACAGATTTCAATGGCACGGCAAGTTTCGTATACGAAATTTCTGACGGTGATGGCGGCACGGATACAGCGACGGTGACGATCACGGTCAATGCTATCAATGACGCTCCGGTTCATACCGTTCCGGATACTTCCGCGCTGCCGATCTTTGTGCTCGAAGGCTCGGAGCATATCTTTGACGGCACCGCTGGAAATACGATTTCAGCCATCGACGTCGACGTTGCCGATACGCCGACCTCAGCACCGACTGACGGGTTGCTGCAGATGACTTTGGTCGCTCAGCAGGAGACCACTCCGGGCTCTGGAACATTTGCTAACGGTGGTAAAATATTCCTCGGACCCAATGCCGGTGCGCTGGTTTCGGTGACCGGAAACGGCACCAACACTCTGGTGGTTAAAGGAACCGCGGCGGCGATCAATGCCGCTCTGGTCGATTCCACTTACGAGCCGCTCGGTGGCTTTAACGGTAATGCCAAGATTCAGATCACCACGACCGACTTTGGCAACACCGGTGCGGATCCTTCGACGATCGGCGAACCCGCCACGGGGGATGCCACCTTCGAGCAGGATTTTGATGAAATCTTACTTCAGATCACTCCCGAGAACGAAGGTCCTTCGATCAACTACACCGGTGGTAGCAAGACCGTCGCCGAAGACGCAGATTTAGTATTCACTGGTGCAAGCACGATCAGTGTCATTGATACCGATCTCAATGAAACTCCTGACGATCCCGGTAACACCATCGCCGGTGAATTCCAGGTAACGCTGCAAGTCAGTCACGGCACCATCACACTGGGGGCAGGCGCGACCTCCAGCGTCTCCGGCAACGGCACCAGTTCGGTGACCTTCACTGCCCGCGATGCGAATGCGGTTCTCGATGGGCTTACTTATACGGGATATGCCAACTACTACGGTAGCGACACCATGCTGGTCATTGTCGATGACCAGGGCAACACGGGATTTGGTGGCAGTAAATCGGCGTTTAAGGCGATCACGATTTCGGTGACAGCGGAAGAGGATGCTCCGGAGATCGTCAGCCCGCAGGCTGATACCAGCGTTGACGTAGCTTCGACGCTGAATCTCGTTGATGTGGTCGAGTTTATCGAATACGACCTGACCGAAGGTCATACGGTGACCATTGATTGGGGTGACAGTTCAGGGGTTCAGACGCTCACTCAGGATCGCTTTGATCGCACCGGCAATCTGAACAATAATCCGCCAACAGCGGACGAGCATTCGGCCGATGGCAGTCATACCTACGGCGTCGACGGCACCTACAATGTCAACATCACGGTCACCGATGCGGCCGGCAACATGGCGACCGACACCTTCGTCGTCACGGTGAATAACGTTGCGCCAACCAATGTTCAGGTCACCCCTCCTTTTCAGGGCATTGACGAGCATGAGACGGTGACCATTAACGGCACCTTTGATGACCCGGGAGTGACTGAAACCCACAGTGTGCTGGTCAACTGGGGCGATGGCACGACGGAAACGGTGAACCTTGCGGCCGGAGTGAAGAATTTCAGTGCAACCCATCGCTATCTGGATAATGGCAACTACAGCGCCACCTTTACCGTGGTCGACGAGGCAAGCCAGCAATCGACCGGCACCGCATTTGTCGTTGTCGACAATGTCGATCCGAGCATCGACAGCATCGGGTTGAGTTCCAATTCAATCGTTGAAAACGACACCGTCACTTTGACGGTCAGCTACAGCGACGAAGGTCGCAGCGATACCCATACGGTGACCATCGACTGGAGCGATCCACAACTGGTTGGCGACGAGGATTTCAGTCTCGATGCGATCAAAGATCTGACAATCGGTGACACGTTCACCGGAACCGAAGGCTCGACACTGACCATCACGGCGGTGAGCGAAACGACGGGCACGGCGACCTTCACGGTGGATCGACAGTATCTCGATGACGGCTTTCCAAATACCGGTTCTTCAGCTGACGCGTCGAATATCGAGGTCAATATCGAGGACGATGATGGTGACGACGATAATGACGACGTGACCGTGTTGGTCAACAATTCCGCTCCAGCCGGCTTGTCGATCAATGTGCCGACAAGTAACGAAGGAAGTGTAGTAACACTGACCGGATCGTTCACCGATCCGGGCACTCTGGACACTTTCCAACTGGTGCTCAACTGGGGCGATGGCAATACCCAGACCTTTAACCTGGGACTGGTCGCCCTGACTCAAGTAGCTGATGGCATCACTTGGACTCCGACTACGCGCCAGTTTTCGGTCGATCACAGCTTCGTCGACGAAGACTCGAGTTCGACGGGGCTTTCGCCCTCCGGCACTTACAGCGTGTCTGCAACTTTACGTGATGACGATCAGGGCTTCGCTCCGCTGGCGATGGCGTCGACCACTGCCACCGTTAACAATGTGGCTCCCGATATCACCGTCGCCGGAGGTGACTCGGCAGCGCAGACGTTGACCGAAAGCGATAGCATTCTGACCGCCAGCGGCACCCTGACGGTGACTGATCCGGGACTGATCGACGTGGTGAATGCTACCGTCGAATCTGTTTCCGCTGTCGGGGACAGCAACGGTGTCAGTAACGCCGCTCTTCTGGCCCTGCTGGAACTCGGCGCCAATCCGGTAATCGACGGTTCGAATACCGGCGGCAGTATCAGTTGGAGTTTCGATTCTGACCCACAGACCTTCGATCACCTGGCCGTTGGTGAAGCGATTCAACTTTCTTATACGATTCGCGCCACTGATAACGATGGCGGCTTCGACGACCAGACAGTCACTATAACCGTTAACGGTACCAACGACCGGCCGTCGGTTGCGGTTGGGGCCGGCGACTCCGATGATGAAGCACTGACGGAGGGCAACGTTCCGCTTTCAATCGGTGACACCCTGAGTGTCGAAGACCTCGATAAAACTGACACCGTAGGCGTATCAGTCACCGGATTGGCAAAATCCGGCAGCGGCGCCGGAAGCGTGCCGGCGACCCTCACTGATGCAGATTTGCAGAACATGATGTCGGTCGATGCCGGCAACATCATCGGCAATGCAGCGACCACCGGTAGCGTAAATTGGGATTTCAACAGCGGCACGGAGGTATTCGATTTCCTCGCCGACGGCGAAACTCTGGTGCTGACCTACACTCTCACCATTCTCGACGACAGCGCGGTAGGCACGCCCGCCGGTGCTCCGAACGAAAATGACAGTGTTACTAAGACCGTCACGGTTACCATTACGGGAACCAACGACGCGCCGGTGGCGAATCCAGACACGGGTGCCACCGATGAAGATACGCTGCTGAGCGTTGCTGCGAATGGAGTTTTGGCCAACGACACCGATGCCGACGTTTCCGACACGGTCACGGTCAGTGCTGCCGACTCACGCAGTGCCCTCGGTGCTGCGGTAGTGGTCAACAGCGATGGCAGTTACACCTACGACGCGCGCACGGCTGCGGCTCTGCAGATGCTGGTTGAGGGTGAGACGGTGACCGATACGTTCAATTACACGATTAGCGACGGCAACGGCGGTAGTGATTCGACGACGGTGACCATCACGGTAACCGGCAAAGGCAACGTTGAGATTAATGCTACCGACACTTTGCCCGATGGAACGCTGCTCGGTGCGGGCGCGGGACCAATCGCGCTGTCTACGGATGGCGGCGGCAATTTGCTGGTTCACGTCAACGGCACGCTGGTGAAAACCACTGCACCGGCAGCGATCGCCGCCAATGGGCCACATGATATTGTCGTGGTCGGTGACGCGAATGACGTCGTCGACATCAATGGCGGCGGCATCGGTGCCGGGGTGTTTAACAACCTGTCCATCGCTGCGGCGACGGTCAATGTGAACGCTGATGTTGAGACCTTACTCGACCAGACTTACAGCGCCGCCGTCGTGGTTGGTGCGGATGCAACGCTGGAAGGCGACGATGTGGTCTTTAACGACACCGTCGACCTGGGCGCGAATGAGTTGAGCATCGATGTCACCGGCAACAGCAGCAATGCGGCAGGCGTTATCAGCGGCAGTGGCTCGCTGGTGAAGGTGGGTACGGGAACGCTGACCCTGAGTGTCGGCAACACTTACACCGGCGGCACTTCGATCGACGGCGGCCAGATCACGATCAGTAATCAGGCGGCACTTGGCACTGGCACAGTGACGATGGAGAATGCTGATTCGACGCTGCTGGTAGCGGTCGACAACGCGACCGTCGTTAACGTCTTCGACATTCCGGATACTGCCGGCAGGAAATATATTCTCTTCGATGCAAGTGTAACCAACGCTACTTTGACGGGGAACTTTACCGTTGATGAAGCAGATAATGGTGACTTCCGGATCAACCCACGAGGTGGGCAGACCATCCTCCTGTCCGGGGACATTGACGGTGCCGGGCGTATTTCTATATTCAATGATGGCGGCATCGGCGCTGCCACGGTGGCCTTCAGTGGAGACAATACTCACGATCGCGGAACGTTAGTGGGCAGTGACACGATTCTTCGCGCCTTGAGCAATCTGGCTTTGGGTAATAACGCGGTGCTTTCAAACAGTGGTTCTGTCATCGAAATCGGCGATGGGGTGGTGCTCGACGCTGGCTCACAGATCTCCGTTAACGATAATGGTAACGTCAAAACGATCCGGCTTGCCCCGGGTGCAACAACAGGATCCATCGATGGTCAGTTGCGGCTGTTCGAGTCCACACTGACCGATTTTCAGATCTTTTCAGACAGCGGCCAAACGCTGACCGTCAACGGGCGCTTTCGCGACAGTGGTGGCATCAATAAAACCGGTGACGGAACTTTGATCCTCACCGCAACCAACAGCATCAATACCGGGGACTCTCTGATCTCAGGAGGGGTGCTGCTGGCAAACAATACTTCGGGCAGTGCGTTGGGAGATGCCACGACGACGCTCACCGTTAATGCCGGCGCAACTCTCGGCGGCACGGGGACTCTGGATGGTGCGGTGTCAGTAATCGGCGGCGCCGTCGATCCGGGACTGACCACCGGCAGTCTGGCGACCGGCGATTTCACGCTGGATAACGCATCGACCTTCCATGTCGATCTTGCAGGGATCGCGACCGGCGACGGGGCAGGGACCTACGATCAAGCTCTGGTGACGGGTGCGGTCGATATCTCAGGCAGCACGCTCGATATCGATTTTGGCACCTTCGTGCCGCCGGCTAACTCGACTTACGTGATCATATCCAATGATCTGGCCGACAGTGTCACGGGCCGCTTCTCAAATGCGCCGGTCGATGGTGATAAGATCAACGTGGGCGGCGTAGAATTCTACGTTTTCTACAATGGTGGCGACGGCAACGATGTCGTGCTGGTCGAAGCTTCGGCGCCGACGACGGTATATGTCGAGGACAACGATTGGGACACATTCAGCAATGGTCAGATTACGGATGGCGATTTCGGTGAAAATGGGGCTCAGGCTTCGATCTACGGCGTGACCGCATTTTCGACGATCGCCGAGGCTCTCGCAGCCGTCGATCCGACCGGCACGATCATCGTCAATGGTGGAACCTACGCTGAGTCGGTTTCGCTGACGGCTACGCAGACTTTGGAGGTTACCGGTCCCGATGTTTCCGATACGGTGAACATCAATTCTCTGGCGACGGTTGCCGGCACCAATGTTGTCATCGAGGGAGGTTCAAATCTCACGGTTGGTGCTGCCAATACCAGCACCACAATCGCCGGTACCATCGAAGGTTCCGGAAGCTTTACCAAAGTCGGTTCGGGAACCCTGACGCTCAGCGGTTCGAACAGCTACGCCGGAGCAACAGTGATCGATGCCGGCAAGGTGATCGTTACTCACAGCAATGGGCTGGGAACTGCGGCAGCGGGAACGACGATCAATCAAACCAATGGTGCCATTCTCGAACTCAACGGTGGTGTCACCATCGCCGACGCGCTGACCTTCAATGGCGGCGGCAACAACTCGGCGTTTATCAACCGGGCGGGCAACAATGTTGTCACCGGACTGATGACTCTGTCTGGAAACCTGCGCATTCAATCCTTCGCTGGTGACCTCAACATCGATGGCGGTATCGACGGCACCAACACGCAGCTCATTACCAATTCGTTTGGCGGCAGCATCACTTACACGGGCAACCCGTTGGATCTCGGTGCGAGCGGACGTTTTTACGCTGATGCCGGTGGCGTCACCATTATCGGCGTGGCCGGCAACACCTGGGCGCGGACGACGATCAATTCGGGAACGATTCGTCTCGATGTCGCCAACGCAATTCCAGCGAACAGCACGATTGAGCTGAGTGGTCTCAGTTATGGCGGAAACGGCACACTGGATCTCAATGGTAACGACCAAACTGTGGCGTCGATTTCGACCGGTTCGAACATTGCTAACATTGGCACTGCGAGCATCACCTCGGTGGCGGCCGCTACTTTAACCGTCGATCAAACGACGACGACTAAGTACGAGGCAGCGATCACCGGAGCCCTGTCTCTGGTTAAAGATGGCACCGGTCAGCTGACCTTTGGCACCAACTCCGCGAATACCTACACGGGAACCACCGCAGTGGACGGTGGCATTCTGCTGGTCAACGGCATGCACACGGGCGGCGACAACTACTCCATCGCCGCAGCGGCTACGCTCGGTGGCAGTGGCAGCATTACTCTGACGTCCGGCAAGACGATGAGCGTCGCAGGAACGCTGGCAGCCGGTGACCCGACAATTGCCGGCGGAATTGGTAGCCTGACAGTGGTCGGCGACACGGTGATCAGTGGCGATGTTGACTACCAGATCAACGGAGATACGGCCACTGATCTGCTCGACGTGACGGGAACCGTGACGCTTGGCGGAACACTGAACGTTGAAGAAATCACCGCTGGCAAACCTACTGCAGGTGGCACCATCACGCTGATCAACAACGATGGCAGCGATGCCGTAAGCGGAACCTTTGCGGGACTGCTCGAAGGGGCAACCGTCACTGATGACGATGGCGATAAATACGTGATCAGCTACGTCGGTGGCGACGGCAACGATGTCGTGCTGTTTGCCGGTGCACCGGAAACCAACATCGATCTAACCGGCGGTGTGCTGACCATTTCGGACATCAATACCGAAGCCTCGGGTGACAACATTGAGATCTCGTTCGACGGCACGCACTACGTCATCAACGATCCCAATTTCGTACTCAGCACGAGTGGACTGACGCCTGCGCAGGTGACTCGACCGGACGCCAACACGGTCCGCGTCGATGCGAGCCTGGTGACCTCGATCCTAGTGGTCACCGAAAACACGAATGCCGGCATTGCCGACGCAGTGACCCTGACGAGCCTGCCGGCCAGCATTGCCGGCGCGGTGACCATCAACGCTGAAACGATCAACCTCGATACCAGTGTTACTTCGACGGGTGACCAGACCTACAACGGCAACATCGTGCTCGGCGCCTCGGCGACCTTGATGGGATCCGACGTATTTGTGAACGGCACGGTTGCTCTCGGGGCCAATAACCTGACCGTCAGTAACACGGGTCTCCTCAGTGCCGCCAACGGCGTAATATCCGGTTCCGGCCAGGTAATCA
>JBBKXR010000287.1:0-10038 GCA_037969585.1 Verrucomicrobiales bacterium | reverse complement strand
CCGTGGGACTGCGCGGATTTCCGCAACGCATAATCGCTAATCGCTCACAATGATCTACCGCCCCCTCGGCTCGACCGGCATCGACGTTCCCGTGATCGCACTCGGCACGGTAAAGATCGGTCGCAATCAAAGCGTCAAGTACCCGCGCCCCTTCGACTTGCCCAGCGACGACGAAGTCATCGAGCTTTTGCGAACCGCGCAGGAAGCCGGCATTAACCTTATCGACACCGCCCCCGCCTACGGCAGTAGCGAACAACGCATCGGCGAGATTCTGCACAAAGTCGGCGACAAAGACGACTGGCTGATCTCGACCAAGGCCGGCGAGTCTTTTGAAAATGGTACGTCTGGCTTCGACTTCACCCCCGAAGCGATCCGCGCCAGCGTCGAACGCTCACTGCAACGCCTGCGCCGCGACGTGCTCGACCTGGTCCTGGTTCACTCCGACGGTAACGATCTCGACGTGCTTGCCAGTGGTGCCCTCGACACACTTATCACTTGTCGCGATCTAGGCATGATTCGCGCCTGCGGCCTTTCCGGAAAAACCATCGAAGGAGGCATCGCCGCCCTCGATGCCGGCGCCGACGCCCTCATGGTCACCAACAAACACGCCAACGACGGCGAGTTACCTGTGATCAAACACGCCCACCAGTTGCAACGCGGCGTCCTTATCAAAAAAGCTCTCAACAGCGGCCACCTCGCCGACCAACCCAACGCCGCTAAACTCAGCATCCGCCACTCGCTCGACACCCCCGGCGTTTCCAGCCTGGTCATCGGCACTCTCAGTCCCGATCGTCTGCGCCAAAATGCAGCCGCTGCAGTACAAAGCTAAGCGCCTGCACCGGCATTGATCCGCTGCCACAACAGACCGCAGTAACCGAGGTAAGAGGCAAGCAACAAAATACCCTCGAGGCGCGTGATGCGTCGGCCGGTCATCATCATCGGCACCAACAACAAAGTCAGCGCGCAGACCACGACAAGGTCGGTGACCGCGATATCCGTTATCACCATGGGTTTCACGGTCGCAGTCACTCCAATCACGCAAAGGAGATTGAACAGGCATGAACCAATGATATTGCCGGTGATAATGTCGCCTTCCTTCTTTGCTGAGGCAATGATCGACGTCGCCAACTCCGGAACGGAAGTCGCAAACGCGACTACCGTCAGCGAGATGATCGCCGGCGAAACTCCGAAACGTTCCGCCAAACCAATGCCGCCGGTCTTCATCCATTCGGCACCAAAATACAGCGCCACCAGACCGCCAAAAACCAGAAACGCCAGCCAAGCGTTGTTATCTTTAATTTCCTCCGGCGCACCAAACTCTTCTTCGAATTCAGCGAGCACTTCAGGATTCTTCTCCTTCTTGCAGCTGCGCAGGCACCAGATCGTGTAAACAACCAGCGAGATGAACATCACGATGCCTTCCCATCGCGCGAAATTCCGGTCCCACAGCATCGCCATGAAAACGAGTGTCGCGAACACCAGGATCGGCAAGTCTCGACGCAACAGATCGCTCTTGATCTCCAGCCTGCAGATCAGCGCACTGATGCCGAGGATCAACGCGATGTTGCAAATGTTCGAGCCGATGACATTGCCCAGCGCAGCATCCGGCTGCGGCGGGTCGGCCAACATGAACTGCAGACTCACAAATAGCTCCGGCGCACTGGTGCCGAAGGCGACGATCGTCAGTCCAACCACCAAAGGAGAAATCCCCCACTTCACCGCCAGCTTGGCGCTACCGCCGACCAGCCATTCCGCGCCGAAATACAGCGCCGTCAGCCCAGCCAACAAAAGTCCTACATCTTTCAACCAGTCCATGAGACTGGCACTGTGATTCAGCACAAGGGGCCTGTCCACAAGGAGCGGAAGAAATTCTGTGAAACAGCTGCTCGCTCAATCCGGCACGGTGTGCTTGCGCCACCAGGGCATCAGCAATGAGCCGAACCACGACAACATGGTGAACACCCCCTCGATGTAGGCCGCGCTGGCGATGCGCATGACCCGGTCGATGCCTATTTTTTCGTCGAGATTCCTGAACGGTTTGATCTCCTCGATCACCGCCTTTGCGCGCTGACTGGCATCCATCTCCGTGGGAATGGTGATGAGATTGTAGGCCGCGAGCAGTGCCCATCCAAAAATCATGCTCAGCAAAATCATTTTACCGGGAATGATCAGCGACACCCCGCAGGCGATGATCAACGGCAGACTCAGATACATGGTCGCACGGATCGCCGAAATTCGCCACCAAAGCGGCCGAAATCCCACTCGATGTTGCAACGCGTGCCCGGCTTCGTGGGCGGCAATACCGAGCGCCGAAAATGTCGTGCCATCCAGGTGCTGACGAGCCAAGGTCAGTCGCTTTTTAGCCGGGTCGTAAAAGTCCGGCATCGGACCGCGACCAACCGCAATCTCGACACTACCCATGCCCGCGTGATCAAGGATACGCCGCGCCAATTCGCGTCCCGTCAAATGCGACGGTGCATGATTTTTCAGCTCCTCATCGTAGATCTTGCGAAACTTGGAGCGACCGAAAAGAGTCAAGCCAAGGATCAGCGCAAACAGCGGAAACAGGAATATCATGGTGACGGCAAACGCACTGCGAAGAGCAAACTCATCGCACGTGCAACAGCCACCACCCAAACCCCGCTTGGGGCTGCACGCAAGCCTTGGCCGCCAACGCGTTTACGCAGGCGCAAACGGCCGAAGCGCCGAGGCAGAGCCCGCCACTTACAACTTGGGAACGAACAGCGGCATTTCGAAATTCGGACGCAGATCGTCGACCGTCTGCCAACGCTGCAAGCCCGGATAGCGAGCCAGCGGCACAACGACCAACCCGATCGAGTCACCTACCTTGCGGTTATTTGCTCGAGTCGGCTTGCGGTTCAGGACAATTCCGTGAGCGATACGGATCTTCTTGAACGGGTAGTTCCCATGGACGTCTTCTGTTACTTCATATTCGAACACGCCTAAAGCGTTGCCGTAGGTCACCGAACTGAGATCTTTGACCTCAGATTTCGCAATCAGCTTGAGCACCAGATCGTATTCAGTCGCAGGATCAGGTTCAAATTTGCCCTGAGAACCCACCTCCTTGACCGGCGTGTCCTCGGGTGCCGATGATTTATCGACCGTCATCGGTTTCGGAGGCATATCAGCGGCAGCAACTTTGGTTTCCGCAGCGGCATCGCCACCCTTGGCTTTTTCCGGCGGAGTATCTGCAGATTTCGCGTCGGCCATTTTGACCGCAGGTTTTTCGGCCACTACCGGTTGCGGGGATGACGGTGGTTCCGGCCTGGTGCTCTCATAAGCGACCGGTTCACTGCCCTTGCCCCCTATAGGTGCATCGGCAATCATGGGAACCGTCACCGGTTTGGCGCGCGGCACATCGTTTTTAGTCAGCAAGGTCGGCTTGATCTTGGAAAACGAACGAAAGTCACCGGCCGTTTTCTGCGCCCATACCGTCGACTCCTCAGGTCCGTAGTGAATGCCATCCGTGGCCGGGTAAGGATCGGTAAAACGCGTAAACTTGCGACTTTCAAATACGCCGCCCTTATATTTTTTCACTACCAACGTCATGATCTCGGACAACTCCTGCTGCAGTGAACTCGGGTAACGATCTTCGTGCGACCGCGGCGGTAACACCCAGTAACTGCGCGCACCGCGGGTATCGATCGCCTTGCACATGTCATCGATCAGACTGCTCACCTCAGCGATGTTCTCTTCCTTAGGACGACGCTTGGAACGCAGCGTGGCGTAAAGGTTGACGCCAGTCTGAATCACGACGTAGTCCGGTTTGCATGCATCCATCAGTGGCTCGATTTTCGGCACCGCGCGGATGTAGCCAAGACGCTGATCCGTGGTTGGAGTCTTTTTCCAGAAGCCGATCGACGAAGGAATCGGCTCGTAAGAACTCAGCCAATAGTAGGGGCTGGCCCCACCCGCCGCGTAAGTGTAAACCTTGAGTCCATCCTTGCGTAGATTCTCATCCAGAGACCGCCCGAACGCTCCCATGCTGAATGAATCGCCCAGAAACAGGACGCACTCCTCGGCGGCAGCCATTCCGGGAAGCAGTGAAATCAGCGCCAACAGCGGAACGAAACATGTACGTCGCTGCATACTCCGTCGCAAAAGCGGAAGAATCCTTTTCATCATGGCGGATGAAATAGCTTATTTTTGAGAAAAACTCAAGCTTTGAGTTTCATTTTTTAGAATTTCACTCACTGGCCACAAATTAAGATAGTTTTAAGGTCTAGATCGGAGGGGAAATTTCGACACTTCAACAACCATCCGGAGTCGTCGGCACCTGTCCCCCAAAAAAACCGTCGAAGTCGTTGTTGTTCCGAGCCTTACGCTTTCGATCCGCGCGCCCACCCAACACCGAAAGCAACCGCCCGCGCAGCATCAGTCGGCCACCGAAAATCTCAGAACCAGCGGTGAATGATCTGAGCACTCCACATGAGTCAGCGAACGGCATTCCTGAATTTCAATGCCGCGCGCGTAGATGCGATCGAGCGGAATATCGGGATCAAAACCAAAGATTGGCGTCGCCAGTCGAAGTAGAGCCGACGTATCCGGGCCACAATGCTGATCCGCGCCTGCTTCCGCCAGGCCCGCCTCGCGAGCCTTAGCCTCGAGCATTTCCAAGCGATCCGAACTCCACACGTTGAAATCTCCACAAACGATCACCGGTTCACTCGCCTCCGAGTCTCCGATCGAAGCAAACACCTGATCGAGCTGGCGCTGAAAACTCCGATTGGTGACAAAATTGAGCCCGTGGCAATTTACGACGATCAGCTTCCGACCATCAGTGAGAGCTAATTCTGAACGTAGACAGACTTTCGGCGAAGCGATAAAAAACTCCCGTCGCTCTGAGTGCAAGCCCTTGGCAGCCATCGGAGCCAGACCCGATTCACTCAGCGTCATCACCCCGGTGGAACGCTCCGCCCACGGATATCGCCAGCTTTCCGCGTAGTGCCCCGATACTGGCAGACCGCCGCCGATCAGACCAAAGGTCGTCGACCGAGTTTCTTGAAGACAAAGCAAAATCTCATCCTGCTCCGGGATTTCATTCAGGAGAGCATTCAATTCATCTACGAACCGCGCATCATCCGCCTTGTGCACATTCCAGCACACCAAGTGATAATCACCGCTGGCGTTCGCCGTCGCTACTGCCGGACCTGGAGTTTCAACCGTGGAACTTTTTTCGACATCGCCCCCGAGCGAGACACTCATCGAATGCCGACCCGAGATACACGACGAAGACGCCACGGCCAGTCCAATCGCCAGCCCGAAAATCAAGGCGCGATGGAAGCTGCGGAGGCTCAAGGCTTTATCGGACATCGTTACAGAAAACCCAAACGATACCCCAAGTCGACGGCCCCCGCCAACAGCAAGCTGGCGGATGGCCAAGAAGCTTCAACTGTCGCGTAGCGACCAGTCTCGATAGACGTGGGTTTCAACCCACGTTCCCGGCACACCAGATTGGGCGTCGCATGCCGACCGCTCTGACAGGGAAGACACCGCCGCGCTTACAATTGCAGAGCGGTCGCAACGTGACGCATGGACCATCGGCCAAAAATTCGGAGGATAAATCCCCCCATCTAACCAGACCGGTCCCTACGGGACGTTTGCATACGTCATCTTAGATCTGCTCGAACACTAGGACACAATGCCCGCGACCATTTTCTCGAGTCCCTTGGCGAAGTCGACCCACACCTTGCGGCCATCGCCCGAGTCATCGACATCCTGACCGGCGTGAATCGCTGCTTTAATATGCGGTTCGATCGACAGCCAGCCATTGTAGCCACGCTCTTCGAGATCGCGTAAAATGCGTTCCTGCACAGGATCTTCCTCTACGTAACAAGTCACGTAGTCACCACCATCTGGCCCCGGCTTAGCACATTTGACATGCACGTGAGTGATCGTCTCACGACATTTCTCATAGTAACGCCAGGTCGCCTCGACATCTTTGTCGTGCAGGCTGTTGTTGCCCGTGTCCATGATGCCCTGCAGCGCCGGACTGTTCACCGACTCTACCATGTCCAGCCAACCATCTGCTTCAGCACCGTAGCCGCTGCAGTTTTCGTGAGCCAAAATCACATTCTCGCCCTCAGCGATCTTCGCCAGTTCCTTGAAGCGGCGAATCACCTCGTTGCGGTATTCGTCCTGCGGCATCGGATTGTCTTCCGGATTCGGATAAGACATCACGCGCAAAAATTGTGTGCCCGCCTCGCGCATGCGTGGAGCGACCCGCTTCAGTTCGTCGATGTCGACTTGGAAATCATTGGTGATCGGACGCGCCCAGTTGGCGATCGCACCGCCGAAGCCAACGACTTTGATTCCTTCAGCCTGAAGCTTAGCCCACGTCGCTGACCATTCGTCATCGGTCAGATCGACGACATTTTTTCCATCGAGCAAACGCAGTTCGATAGCCGACCAGCCGACTTCCTTGAGAGTGGAGATCTGGCCATCCAGAGATTTTTCTGCTTCGTCGGCGAATCCGGTAAATTGAAAGGGCATGAGTCGTAAGTGCTATTGAGTTGCTATCTAATGTCTGTCCGCTAGAAACCACAGATTCCTCGATCGGTCCACCTCGAACTCTGGCGCGGTGGCGCGATCTTTAGAAAATTCTACTTCGACAGTTCCCAGATCATCCGCAACAATTGGCATCCCACAGCCCTATTTTCCAATGAAGTTGAACCTGCCCCACCCCGTCTTGACGATCGCAGCCGCGATCGCATCGTTTTTTGCAAGTGCCCTCCCCGCCGATGCCAATCCGGTTATCTACGAGGCGAATCCTGAGATAGCAAAAGGCAAACACCTGGTGCTTATCGGTGACGATCACGAGTATCGCTCCGAAGAAACCATCCCTGCTCTGGCACGCATCCTCGCCAAGCATCACGGATTCAGATGCACCGTCCTGTTCGGCGTCGACGCCGAGACTGGCACCATCGTTCCCGGTCACTCGGACATTCCCGGAATGGAAGCGCTCGATTCCGCCGACGGCGTCGTAATTTTCGGTCGCTTCCTCGCCCTGCCCGATGAGCAGATGAAACACTTCGACGACTACCTGCAGCGCGGTGGGCCCATAGTCGGCCTGCGCACCTCGACGCACGCTTTTAAGTATCCGACCGATTCCGACAGCAAGTACGCCAAGCACGACTGGGTCTACAAAGGTGACGACTACAAGCTCGGTTTTGGCTATCAAGTTCTCGGTCAATCGTGGGTCGGCCACTACGGTAAAAATCACGAACAAAGCACACGCATCAGCATCATCCCCGAAAAAGCCGGCAACCCGATCCTCAAAGGGGTCAGCGATATATGGGTGCAGGCCGGCGGCTACAATGCCGAACCGCAGGACGACTGGAACATTCTCACCATGGCGCAGCCACTGATGAGCATGGAGCAGGACGGTGAGGCCGACGAAACTAAACCGCCGATGGCCAGCGAATGGACTCGTACCTACAAGAGCGGCGCCGATGGCAAAGAGGGTCGCGCCTTTACCTCACTCTACGGAGCCTCCGAGGATCTACTCAACGACGGCTACCGCCGTATGATCGTCAACGCCGTCTACTGGTCGCTCGGTCTCGAAGATCAGATCAAAGCCGACTCCAACATCGACTTCGTCGGTCCCTACAAACCGAACACCTTCGGCTACGGATTCGCCGCAGGCATCAAGCCTTCCGCCTACGAAGGCTTCTCCAGCCCGATCCCGGCGCACAACACGGTCACGGAAAAACCGAAGGAAAAAGCCAAACCGAAAAAAGAAAAAGCCAAACCAGCCGCTAAGCCCGCAGCAAGTGCACCCAATGACGTCACCGAAGACGGCCCGGCCAGTGTCGTGCGCATTTCCATCCCAGGCGAAGGACGCATCCTGACGCTCGCCGAAGTCGAAGTGCTCAACAGCGGCGGCCGCAATATCGCTGTCGACGGCAAAGCCACCCAATCCAGCGTCAGCGCCGGCGGTGAACCGGAACGCGGCATTGATGGCAACAAGGACGCCGACTACAACAAAATGGGCCAGACCCACACCTCGCAGGGCAAGGACGCCAAAGACCCCTGGTGGCAGCTCGACCTCGGCAAAGACACCAAGATCAAATCCATCCAGGTCTGGAATCGTTCGCCGCTCTCCGAGCGCCTCGATGGCTTCACCCTCGAAGTTCTTAATGCTGCCGGCGAACCGGTATTCGTGCGCAGCAACATTCCCGCGCCCGACGGCTCGATCACCTTTGACCTCGCCAACGGTGGGGTGATGTCGATGGCCGATCATCAAGGCCGACAAGTCGAAATGGCCGTGCCGCTTGAGCCCGTGCCCGCCGACTACCGCGACCCGGAGAAGTTCGCATTTCAAAAAGGCGACCGCATCGCCATCGTCGGCAACACCCTCGCCGAACGCCTCCAGCATGACGGTTGGATGGAAACTCTTTTGCAGAGCCAAAACCCCGAACTCGAACTCGTGTTCCGCAATCTCGGACTTAGCGGCGATCAAGTCGACGTCCGTCCGCGCAGCAAGGACTTCACCACTCCCGAGGAGTATCTGAAAATTTGCGAAGCCGATATCATCTTCAGCTTCTTCGGCTACAACGAATCCTTCGAAAATAATGCCACCGAATACGCCGCCAAACTGGCGACAATGATCGACAACTACCGCGCCCTGCGCCCCAACGGCGAGAGCATCCCCCGCATTGTCCTGTTCTCCCCCATCGCCCACGAGAACATCAAATCGACCAATCCCAACCTTCCCAACGGCAACGCCAACAACAAGCGCCTGCAGGCTTACACCGATGCCACTCGTAAAGTAGCTGAGGATAAAGGCGTCACTTTTGTCGACATTTTCAGCCCGATGCAGAAGCAGTATGCACTGCACAAGCAACAACCGCTGACCATCAACGGAATCCACCTCAACCCGGAAGGCAACTTGCAACTCGCCAAAGCAATCGCCCAGTCGCTGCTCGGCAAAGAAGTCGCCGCCGATGAAAAACTCGAACCGATCCGCGAGGCAGTACTCGATAAAAACTGGCATTGGTTCACCCGCTACCGAGCCATCGATGGCAACGACATCTGGGGCAGCCGCGCCGATCTGAAATTCGTCGCCGATCAGACCAATCGCGAAGTCCTCGTCCACGAACTGCTGCAGCTCGACGTCATGACCGCAAATCGCGACCCACGCATCTGGGTGCGTTCGCGCGGCAGTGATATCGAAATCGACGACAGCAACGTTCCCCAGCCCATTCCCGTCGTCTCCAACGTCGGTGGCGGCAGCAAAAGTTCGAACGCCGAGAAAGAAGGTTCGCTGGAATACATCAGCGGCGAAGAAGGCCTCAAACATCTAACGGTCGCCGAGGGCTTTGAAGCGAATCTCTTTGCCGACGAACAGAAGTTTCCCAATCTGGTCAACCCAGTGCAGATGAACGTCGATCCCAAAGGCCGCCTCTGGGTCGCCGCCTGGCCGACCTACCCAAAGTGGCAGCCGACCAAGGAAATGAATGACGCCCTGCTCATCCTCCACGATGACAACAAGGACGGCATGGCCGACCGCGTCACGGAATTCGCAAAAATTCACAGCCCGCTCGCCTTCGAATTTTGGAACGGCGGCGTGCTCGTTTCCAGCCAGCCGGACATCGTATTTCTGAAAGATACCGACGGCGACGACATCGCCGATCACCGCGAAGTTCTCGTCCACGGCATCGGCTCCGCCGACACCCACCACGCCGCCAACAATTTCATCTATGGACCGGACGGCGCTCTCTACTGGCAGAGCGGCATCTTCCTGCACAACAACATCGAGCACCCCTGGGGTCCCTCACTGAGCACCGGCTCTTCGTCGATGTACCGCTTCGACCCGCGCCAGTTCACGATCAGCGCCCACGCTGGTAACAGCCCCAACCCGCACGGCATCGCCTTCGATTCCTGGGGCTACCACTACGCCACCGACGGCACCGGCGGCCGCGCCTTCCAGGTGCGCCCGAAGGACAACGGCTTCCAGATGTATCCTCTGTTGACCAAAGATGTTCGCCCGGTGCCGTCGGTGGCGTAGTGGTAGCC
>JBBKXR010000286.1:0-2731 GCA_037969585.1 Verrucomicrobiales bacterium | reverse complement strand
ATCCTTACCTGTGCACGTTCCCGGGGCATTGGGCGGTGATGCGTGGGGCATTGGTGGTGCAGTGAGAAGTCCTTTCCGGTTTCCTGCCCATTTTCTACGCTAGATTCCAACCGTGAACTCATTCCTTTCAGAACGTATTCTTTGGCTGCTAACTATCGCCGCAACAGCGGTTGGCGGTTCTTTTTATCAGCAGGTCGCAGCAGCCGAACAAGCACCCAACGTGCTGTTCATCGCGATCGATGATCTGCGCACTGAGCTCGGTTGTTACGGGGTGAAAGACGCGCGCTCGCCAAATCTCGATGCGTTGGCGGCGCAGGCGATGCTGTTCACCAATCACTTTGTTCAGGTGCCCACTTGTGGGGCGTCGCGTTATGCTTTGCTGACAGGGCGGAGTCCGCAAGCGTCGGGTGTGACGCGCAACAACGCGGCATTTTATCAGGACGACTCGGCGCTTTCGCAGCAGCAAACGCCGGGTGCGCAAACGATGCCGGAACTATTTCGACGTTCGGGATATGCGACCAGTTTGATCGGTAAGATTTCGCACACGGCAGATGGTCTGGTCTACGAATACGATGGCAGTGGCGACGGGCGTTTGGAAATGCCGCACGCCTGGGAAACCCTGGCGACTCCGTTGGGAAGTTGGAAGCGCGGGTGGGGAATTTTTTTTGCTTACGAGAGCGGACGAAGTCGTGAGGACGGCGGCGGTCACCTGGATCTGATGGAGTTCACGGCAGAGAACGATAGCGATCTACCCGACGGGCAGATGGCGGACGCGGCGATCGCCGAGTTGGGGCGTTTAAAGCAGGACGGTCGACCGTTTTTTATGGGCCTCGGTTTTATCAAGCCGCACCTGCCGTTCGTCGCGCCGAAACAGGATTGGGAAGCGATGATGGAGGTCGATGTTCAGCCGCCGGCGCATCCGCAAAAGCCGGAAAGCGCGTATTGGCACAAAAGTGGCGAGTTTTATAAATACGACGCGCCTTACCAGAAGTCTCAACCGCTGGCGGCGGCCGATGCGATCACTGCGCGGCGCGCGTATCTGGCCTGCGTGCGCTACGCGGATCGTCAGGTCGGCAAGGTGCTGAAGGCGCTCGATGACAACGGGTTGGCAGAAAATACCATCGTCGTGGTATGGGGAGATCATGGCTGGTTTCTCGGGGAAACCGCGATGTGGGCAAAGCACGCTCCCTTGGAGCGGGCGCTGCGCAGCACGCTGATCGTGCGCGCTCCGGGCATGCCTGAAGGAAAGGTTACGGACGCCTTGGTGGAGACGATCGATCTGTATCCAACGTTGATCGATCTTTGCCAGCCGGGGTTTACCAAAACTGAGTGGCCGCTCGACGGTGAGTCGCTGGTGCCACTGCTGAAAGGCGAGACGGAGAGCGTGCGTGACTTCTCGCTAAGTTACTGGGGTGATGCGGTCAGCGTGCGCACCAGGAGCCACCGATTGTCGGCCAAGGTAAACCACAAGAGCGGCGACGAGTTTTCGAAAATTGAGCTCTACGATATTCGTGACACGCCGGATCCAGTGGAGAATCTGGTCGATTCTGAGCCGGAGTTGGTGGAGCAGTTGCTCGGAGACATCGCGGCGCGACGCTGACGGGAAGGGGCGCGTGGGTTTTGGTGGTTCGGCACGCCTGACATTTGGTTGAATCTGGAGAGAAAACGATCACGAAAGAGGTTCGAGTGGATTCGTCAGATTCTCAGCGAATGGGTGAACGAATAATTAAGGGATATTAATTATCTAGAAAACTTGAAATTACTAAAATTAACGACGATACTCACAACTTAGCGTGAGAAGTTTTTAAAATTTTAGGTATGAGTAGTGTAGTAAGTATTTCAAAAGTGGCAGTTCTGGCGGTCGCCGGTTCGATGTTTTTCGTGGGTTGTGGTGGCGACTCTGAAGAAGAGCAAACCGGCAACTGGCTGCAGGACAACGGCTACGAGCTGACGGTGAACGATTATCTGTTGGCGGCTGAGGTTGGCGATTTGAAGGCGATCGATCTTTTCCGCGAACACGGAATCACTGTCGATGAACGTGACGTCGACACCGGTGACACGGCGCTGATGCGAGCCGCTGGCACGGGCGAAATCGAAGCGGTGCGGCATTTTCTTTCCGAAGGCGCTGATGTGAGCACGGTCAATCGCAATGGGCGGCCGCCGCTGATTCTGGCGTCGCAAGAGGGCCATCCCGAGGTGGTGCGCCTGTTGCTCAGTCATGGCGCCGACTTGAACGTGAAAGATAAGGACGGTTGGAACGCCCTGACGGCTGCGGCTTATCAGGGGCGTGACGGCGTCACCGAGGTGCTGGCGGGAAAAATGCCTGATCAGTTGGACGATGCCTTGTTGGTCGCCAGTCTTCAGGGACACGGTGGTGTGGTCGATCAGTTGCTCAATCGGGGTGCCTACGTGAATACACGCAGTTCGGCAGACCAGACGCCACTGATGTTGGCGGCGAAAGCAGGCCACCTTGATGTGGTCCAAATGTTATTGCGTCAAGGTGCTAATCCTTATGCGCTGGATCGTAACGAGGGAACGGCGGCGAATCTCGCCAAGCTCGCCGGTCACACTGAGGTGGCAGAGTTTTTGCTGCACCCGCAGGATCTGTCGCCGGCGCGGGTGGAAGAGGCCGCCGAGGAACTCAATGAGCTCGCCGATGCGAATAACGCCATCGACGGAGCGATTTTGGAGTTACCTCCGCTGGAGGGCGATCTTCCGCTTAGTGATGAAC
>JBBKXR010000285.1:0-5679 GCA_037969585.1 Verrucomicrobiales bacterium | reverse complement strand
TCCTCGGCGACGACCAAGACGGGCAGGCGTGGCATCCGTTTCTGCAGTGCGACGATCAGCGCGAGTCCGCTGATTTTTTCCAGCTGATACTCAGTGACGACCGCGTCGAAATGGTCACTGTCGATCCGTTCGAGCGCGAGTTCGCCATCGGTGACCACCTGCAGGTAGTAGTCGTGACGCTCGAGGGCACGGATCAGGCGATCGAGCGCAACCGCGTCAGGTTCAACGACGAGCACGCGAGCGGCATGGGAACTGGGCGGACGAGCGACGGACGGCATGTGGTAAACAATTTATCACATTATGGTAAATTATTTATCACTTGTCGAGATTGATCCAGCCTAAATCATCCCGTTTACTGGCATGGCTCGAAAATTTTTAGATTGGCACGGGGAATGCATTACCTCCAGAACCAACATCGCATTTCCGAACGTTAACAAGCAGAAACGATCACCTACGAAACACCACGAACATGAAAAAAGTTGAAGCCATCATCAAGCCCTTCAAACTCGAAGAAGTGAAGGAAGCCCTCACCGCCGTTGGCGTGCACGGCATGACCGTGACCGAAGTCAAAGGTTTCGGCCGCCAGAAAGGTCACACCGAAATTTACCGCGGCAGCGAGTACACCGTCGATTTCCTACCCAAGGTAAAGATCGAAATCGTCACCGAAGATGCTGAAGTCGTCGTGAAAACGATCGTCGAAGCCGCTGCCACCGGCAAAATCGGCGACGGTAAAGTCTTCGTCTCGGACGTCTCCGAAGCGGTGCGCATCCGTACCGGCGAACGCGGTGCCGAAGCTGTCGCAACGTCGGACTGACCAGCCCAACACCCGGCGACATCGCCGTTTTTTAAAGCGCGTCCGGCTGAGAAGCTGAGACGCGCTTTTTTGTGGTCCGGCGCCCCGTGAAGTTGCCTTTTGAAATGCGCAAACGTGGCAGTAACTTTCGGCGACCGCAGGGGTTGAAACCTCTCCGCCAGATCTAGCCATCGGCTCGAATGTCCGCAAGAATTTCCCGAAGCAACGTAACCATGACCCCCACTAAAATTTCGACCCTTTGCGCTGCGCTTACCATGGCCGTGCTTGGAATCTCCGCTGCCCCCGAATTTCAGGCGGCCGAGAGCGAAACTGAACGCGTCGCCGTCACGGATCGTATCGATCAATTCATCGAAGCCGGTTACGCCGCTAACGATGTCAAACCGCATCCGGAGATCTCCGATGAAACGTTTGTGCGGCGCATCTATCTCGATCTCGCCGGGCGCATTCCTACCCGTGACGAGTCGAAGGTATTTCTTGCCGACCAGAGCGCCAACAAACGCAACCGACTGATCAACGAGTTGCTCGAATCGGAGGCCTACGTTCATCATTTTTTCAACTACTGGTCCGATCTATTGCGCGCCAAGACCCGCATCGCCGGCAACGGCAACAGCACACCCGCCGGGATGGCCTACCTCGAATGGATCAAGGACGCGCTGCGTGACAACATGCCCTACGACGAAATGGCTCGCGCCCTGATCGGCGCCGATGGCCAGAGTTGGAACAACGGTGCGGTCGGCTACTACCTGCGCGACTACGGCATGCCGCTCGACAATCTGGCGCTGACCTCGCAGGTGTTTCTCGGCACCCAGATCGTCTGCGCCCAATGCCATAACCATCCCTTCGATGAGTGGACGCAGATGGATTACTACAAAATGGCGGCGTTTACCTACGGCGTACTCACCACCAATGATTCGGAAAATGCCCGCGAGGCGACCTTACTCTTCAGCCAGCAAGAGCGAGGCAAAGGCGCCGGCAAAGGCGCCGGCAAATCTAACGGCAACGGAAAAGGTAACAACAAAAAGCCTGCGGCAACGGATGCCGATGACAGCGGCGCATCCATGTCGATGTCGATGATGGCCGGCGACGGTGACTACGACACTCGCGAGATGCGCAAAGCGATCAGCGAAATTCTTTTTCCGGTGCGCTTCAACAGCGTGCGTCAAACCGACCGCATGCCGCGCCTTCCACACGACTACCAATACGATGACGCCAAGCCTAAAGCCGTCATCTGGCCCGAGACGCCGTTCGGCCCCAAGCTCGCCATCGATCGCAAAGATGAAGGCGCGCTCGACGCTCACCCCAGCGTTGCCTTCGCCGAGTGGATGACGTCGCCGGAAAATCCCCGCTTCACCAAAGTCATCGTCAATCGGTTGTGGAAAAAAGTCATGGGCTACGGACTGATCGAACCCGCTGACGAACTCCGTGCCGAATCAGTTGCCTCGAATCCCGAACTACTCGCCTTTCTCGAGCAGCGCTTCATCGCCTTCGACTACGACATGAAGAAATTTCTGCGCACGCTCTACAGCACGCGCACCTACCAGCGCGAAGCCCACACCGAAGACGTCACACCGGGTCTCACCTATCATTTCCCTGGACCGCTGTTGCGCCGCATGAGCGCCGAGCAAATCTGGGACTCGGTGGTCGCGATGATCGTCGAGGAACCCGATGCCCGCAGTCTCGGAGCCGAACTTTCGCGCGATCGAACCCTGATCAAGACCGAATGGATCGCCCGCGCCATCTACGACCTGAAGCCACAGGAACTCCTCGACGGCGCACTCGAAATCGCCGCTGTGCAACGCCGTCTTTCCGAGGAAATCCAACAGACTCAAGTCGCTCTCGCCGCTGCCCGTGAAGATGGCGACGCCGAAAAAATCAATGCCGCGCAGGCCGCGGTCGCCGAGATTCGCCGCCAACTTCAGGAGCATGTCGCTGAGCGCATCTACCGCCGCGGCCTCAAGCAAAAAATCGAACTGGTCAGCAGTGGTGCAGGCGCCATCGGATCCGCCGAAAACGAAGGTGAGGCCGAGTTTTTAACCGACCTCGCCGCCCTGCTCGAACGCGACCCGAACTTTCTTGCCGAGTCTGGAAAGCCCGGAAAAATCGGCGCCGACGACGACGCTGAAAGTCGTCTCAAAGGCGCCGGCTACGGCGGCACCCTCATGGAAGATGTCGCCGATCGTATCATGGCTCCCCGTGAAGAGGAACGCCGCCAGATCAACAACGAAATCCGTGAACGCGAACTCGTAGCGTGGAACGTAGACGACAAAAAAGAACGCCGATCCTATGACTCATTCGTGCGCGCCCGCAATCGTCTGGTGCGCGCTTCGGAACTTCCATCACCGGCACCCAACGGCCACTTCCTGCGCGAGTTTGGTCAGTCCGACCGCGAAGTCATCGACAATGCCAACGATCAGGCATCGATCCCACAGGCTCTGGAACTGCTCAACGGTGAAGTCATCACCGCACTCGGCTCGCGCTATTCGCTACTGCGTCGCACGTTGCAGGACGCTGATTCGCCCGACGAAATGGTTCGCATGATCTACCAGGCGATGCTCAGCCGCGACCCCAGCGCAGAAGAAAGCGCCATTCTCACCGAAGCGCTCAGCAAAAAGGAAACCACCCCCGTCGGCATCGTCTGGGCCCTGCTCAACACCCGCCAGTTTCTTTTTATCCAGTAGCACCATTCCTCGATAAAACTCTCAACGCGGAGCTCCTAACTCCCACCTCCGAACTCCTATCTCCTTTCATTCATGCCTGCCGATTCCGACCTCTCCCGCCGCCGCTTCATGGCGCGCGCTGCCAAAACTTTCCTCGGTGTCAGCGCCCTGCCAGCAGCCGGATTATTCGGTGACCACCGCCTGAATGCCGCCGGAGCCGGAGCCTCGACGCTTCGTCAGGTGCCGACCGCCAAGCGCGTCATTTATCTCTACATGAATGGCGGCATGAGCCACCTCGACACCTTCGATCCCAAACCCGGTAACGAAGCCATGGGACCGACCAAGGCTATCAACACCAAAGCCGACGGCGTGCGCATTTCCGAATACCTGCCGCGCACCGCCCGTCAGATGGACAAGATCGCCGTCATCAATTCGATGACCTCAACGCAAGGCGCACACAAGCAGGGCAACTACTACATGCACACCAGCTACGAGTTGCGTTCGTCGATCCGCCATCCCGCCATGGGCGCCTGGGCGTTGAAATTCGATGGGCCGCAAAACCCCTCGCTGCCCGCTAATATCATGATTGGTAACGAGTCGAGCCATCCCGGCTCCGGCTTTTTCGAATCGCGTTTCTCTCCGCTCATGGTCAACAACCCCGAGGAAGGTCTGCGCAACAGCGCGCCACGCACCGGTGTCACTGATGCCGAACTCGCCTACCACCTCGACCTGTCGAAAAAGCTCGATCGCGAGTTCACCGAAAAGTATCAGCAGAAAAATGTCCGTGCCTACACCGACATGTATGCCGACGCCGTGCAACTGATGAAAAGTCGCGACCTGGTCGCTTTCGACATCGACCAGGAACCCGCCGGCCTGCGCGCCCGCTATGGCAAAAACCCCTTCGGCCAGGGCTGCATCCTTGCCCGTCGCCTGATCGAACACGACGTCCGCTTCGTCGAAGTCAGCCTCAGTGGTTGGGACACGCACAACGCCAACTTCGTCAATGTGCCCGAACAGGCCGAAGTGCTCGACAACGGATTGGCTACTTTGCTCGATGACCTCGATCGCCGCGGCCTGCTCGACGATACCTTGGTCGTGCTCGCCACTGAATTTGGCCGCACCCCGGAGATCAATCCCAACGAAGGCCGCGACCACCACCCCGCCGCCTTCACCTGTTTGCTCGCCGGCGGCGGCATTCGCGGTGGCCAGATCTACGGCCAGACCAACGAGAACGGCGCTGAGATTACCGAAAATCGCGTTCGTATTCCCGACTTCAACGCCACCATCGGCTACGCCCTCGGCCTGCCGCTCGACACCGTCCTCTACTCGCCCAGCAAGCGTCCCTTCACCCTTGCCGACAAAGGTCAGCCAGTGACGCAGTTGTTCGGCTAAAGGTAGCAAGGGCTTCCAGCCCGCACCCCTGTGGACGAGAGTGTGATACCGGCGTCCCGCCGGTCAACGCTGGACGATCACGTCGAGGAAAAGATCACCTACCCAGCGCCGATTTCCCCTGACGCTAGCCTGTGCTAGACTCCCGGCATCATGTTCACCGGCATCGTCCAACCCGCCACCGTCCACGCCTTCGACCAACTCGACAATGGCGGCGCCCGCCTCACCCTCAACCTTGCCTTCGCTGACGATCTCGAGCTCGGCGAAAGTGTCGCGGTCAACGGCTGCTGCCTGACCGTCGCGGAAATGTCGGCCACCAGCGCCGACTTCGATCTGCTTCAGGAAACTCTGCGCGTCACCAACCTCGGCGACCTGAAAAGCGGCAGCCTGGTCAACGTCGAACGCGCCCTGCAAATCGGCGATCGCCTCAGCGGTCACTTCGTTCAGGGCCATGTGGACACCACCGCTGAAGTTCTCGCCCTCGAACTCGATGGTCAGGATCACCGCTACCAGATCAGCGTGCCGGAAAAATTTCGCCGCTATCTGATCCGCAAAGGCTCGATCACCATCGATGGCATGAGCCTCACCGCCGCCAGCATCGACGAGAAGTCGATGACCATTTGGATCACGCCGCACACCTTCCAGGTCACCAACCTCCGCGACCGCAAACCCGGTGATCGCGTCAATCTCGAGTTCGACATGCTGGCCAAGTATGTCGAAGGCTTCATCGATGCCTGACGCTGCCGCCAAAGAATTTTTCACTGCCCTCCACCCGCCGGTGGCGAAGTGGTTTCGCAAGGCGTTTAAAGACCCCACCGA
>JBBKXR010000284.1:0-23619 GCA_037969585.1 Verrucomicrobiales bacterium | reverse complement strand
GGGGTGAGGCGGGCGTGTACTTCGATGCGTGCGCGGCGGGAACGGATCTCGATGCGGTCGCCGACGGCGATGCCGAGGGCGGCGGCGTCTTTGGGATGGATGTCGAGGAAGGTTCGGCGTGGCGCAAGTTTCTTCAGCACAGCCGATTTACCGGTGCGGGTTTCGGTGTGCCATTGCGCGGAACTGCCGCGACCGGTGATCAGACAAAGGGGGTAGTCTCTGTCAACGGGTTCAGGGTTGGGGCGTGGCTGGTCGAAGCAAAATCGTGCGCGGCCGTCTTCAGTGTAGAATTGGCGGTCTTCGAACAGGCGGCGTTGCGGTGAGGCGGGAAAGCTTCCCTCGGGAAGGGGCCACTGGATGCCGCCGCAGTTGTCGATCATCTGGTATTCGGTAATGCCGCTGATATCGCAGGGCTGGCCGTGGCTTAGTCTCTTGAGTATTTGAAATACGTCTTCGGGGGTCTTCCACTCTGCGAACATTTCCGGGCAGCCGCGTCCATAGGCATCGGCGAGCAGGCGGAAGATGGAGAAATCGGCGAGCGCCTGGCCGGGGGCACGGCGGACTTTTTTGACCAGGCCGATGCGGCGTTCGGAGTTGATCAGGGTGCCGTCCTTTTCGCCCCAGCCGGCGGCGGGCAGAATGAGATCGGCGTGCTCGGCGGTTTCGGTGGTGGTGTAGAGATCCTGGACGACGAGGAAGTCGAGCTTGCCGAGAATTCTGTTGAATCGCTTGCTGTCGATCCATGAGTGGGATCCGTTGTTGGCGATCACCCACAGGGCTTTGATTTTTCCGGCGTCGATGGCATCGATGATTTGGTCGTAGGCGAGACTATTGCGATCGGGGATGCGATCGACGTCGATGCCGATCGTATGGGCGACTTTTTCGCGGTGGTCGGCATTGAGGAAATCATGGCCGCCGAGCAGGTTGGTGGTATTGCTGAACAGGCGTGAGCCCATTGCATTGCACTGGCCGGTGATCGAGTTAGCACCGGTGCCAGGCCGGCCGATGTTGCCGGTCATCAGGGCGAGGTTGATGATCGCCTGGGCGGTGCGAGTGGCTTCGTGACTCTGGTTGACGCCCATCGTCCACCAGAAGGAAACGCGTTGGCCGCTGGCGATGACTTCGGCGAGATCGTTGAGTTCGGTCTCCGGCAGGCCGGTGGCGGCTGTGATGTCGGCGGGCGAAAATTGCGCGACGTGCCCGGCGAATTCGGCATAGCCGTTGGTGTGTTGGTGAACAAAATTTCCGTCGATGGCGCCGATTTCGATCAGCCGGCGGGCGAGGCCGTAGAGCAGCATCAGGTCAGACTTGGGTGCCAGCGCGAGATGGCAGGTGGCCTGCATTGCAGTTTCAGTTTTGCGAGGGTCGATGACGACGATTTCCGGCGAGTGCGGATTGCGAAGCACGCGCTGCCACATGATTGGGTGGGCGATGCACAGGTTGGAACCGATGAGAACGATGACATCGGATTTTTCAAAATCGGCGTAAGTGTAGGGCGGCGCGTCGAAGCCGAAGGATTCTTTGTAGGCGGCGACGGCGGTGGCCCTGCACTGGCGGGTATTGCCATCGCCGTGGACCATGCCCATGCCGAATTTGGCGAAGGCTCCGAGCAAGGCCATCTCCTCGGTGCAAATCTGGCCGGTGCTGAGAAATGCGATTGACTCGGGGCCGTGCTGGTCGGCGACCGCGTGCATGCGTTTGGCGAAGGTTTCCGCGGCACTTTGCCAGTCGATCGCTCGGTCGTCTTCGGGGTGACCGCGATGGCGGAGCAGTGGCGTCAGAGCGCGATCTTCGGCGTCGAGGGGAGCGAGGGCTTCCCAACCCTTTGGACAGGCCATGCCGAGGTTGACCGGGTAGTCGGTATCGGCGCTTAGGTTGATGGCTTTGCCGTCGCGCAGGTGGAGGTTGAGTCCGCAACCGGTGGAGCAATAGCCACAGACGGCGGTGGTGGTGGCGTCGGGAGAAAGTTGGCGGGGAACGGCGCCGAGGCCAAACTTGCCCGGCTCGCGAACCAGATCCTCAGTGAGCGGGCCGTCGAAGCTGCGCAGGGGTGGGGCGAGGGACAGGGCCTTTTCGATGAGGGACATGGGATTTGAAATTGGCTAATTGAAAATTGATCCTGCGGCGTTTCCTTCTGCTCTGACCTCTGACCTCTGATCACCTGAGACCGGGCATTTTCGGAGCGACGACGGCTTTAAAATAGAGACTGCGTTCGATGAGTTCGCCTAGGGTGAGGAGCAGGGCGGCGGTGCCGAAGGCGGCGGGGTTGAGCGCAGTGAGGATACCAAGGGCGCAGAGAGCCGGGGCGACGCGGCCAACGGTGGTGCGGCGCAAGGGAACGGCGAGCAGGTAGGCGCTGGTTTTGGCGGGCGAGGCTTTGGCGGATCGGAGTGGCAGAAGGGTAAGGGATTCGATGAGCAGTTTGGCGAGGATGATGCAGGCGGGCAGGAGGAAGCTGGGAGCGCTATTGCAGACGGTGAGGGTGAGGGCTGCTGCCACGGCGATGGTGCCTAGGAAGCGCGGCAGAGTGTGTTTGGTTTTCCAGAATTCGCGTCGGGTATCGACGTAGACCATGACCGAGCAGGCGACCGCAAGAGAGCCGGTGATCAAGGCGGGCCAGGCGGGAAGCCAGCCGATCGCGGCCAGGCCGAGCGGTGGCAGCCACAGGTTGAAGGCAATAATTTCCCGGCTGAGCCAGGATTTCCTCCAGCCGAGAAAGGCCTTCCAGGCGTGTTGCGGGCGACCGAGGTGGAGCACGCTGCCGCCGATGCCGAGTACGCCGATGATAGCGGCGAGCCAGGCGAGGGCGGCTGGTGGGTTTGTCAGGATGGTGGCGGCAAGCAGGATGCCAACGGAGATCTGGGTGAGCACTAGCATCCACGCCAGAGGAAAGTGGCCGTGCTCGGGTTGTGGAGTGGGATCGTCCTCGCTTTCATAATCGATGCGCGAGTTGAGGTAACGGGTGGAGGGCCGTGTGTAGGTCGACGGGACCGTGCCGGGGAGAAGGGTTTTGCCGGTGCTGGCGGCGAGGTCAATTTCTTCGATGGGGACAATGCGGATGCGGATCGCTTCGCTCGGGCAGGCTTGCACGCACGCGGGGGCTTCGCCATCGGCGAGGCGGTCATGGCACATGTCGCACTTGCGCACGATACCGCGTGACTTGGAAAATTTGGGCACGTCGTAGGGGCACTTGAGCTGACAGTACTGGCAGCCGATGCACTGATCGTCGAGGTGGCGGACAATGCCGGTGTCATCGTCTTTTTCGTAGGCGAGGGTCGGGCAACCGTCGGCGCAGGCGGGGTCGGCGCAGTGGTGGCAGGCGCTGGTGACGGTTTGCTGAACGGCCTGGCTGTGCTGGTCGAGTCCGGTGACGATGCTGACGTCGCGCCAGGATTCGTCTTCGTCGAGGCCGTTGAGGCTGTGGCAGGCGGAAACGCAGGCCTTGCAGGATGAGCAGGCGTCGAGGTCGACTTCGAAGCCGTACTGCTCGCCTTTGCCGGGTCGGGTCAGCGGGATGAGATCGCGATAGTAGCGTGCCTGAGTGGGCTCGAGGTCGGCGGCGTGCTTCTGACTGAAGCGTTCGACGGCAGTGAGTTGCTGCTGCTCTTCGAGCAGTTTGTCGATCAGGTTGGGGCCTGCGCTGAGAGCTTCGACGTTCATTGCAGTGTCAGCGGCTCGACGCCTGCGCCGCTTGGCAAATGTTCGTCGGTCAGTGCTTCAAGTTGTTCGATGTCGTGGCGGCTGGTGAAGTCGATGAAAGTTTCGTCGGGTTCGCGACAGGCGAGGTAGCTGGTCAGGATGGCGAGGATTTTGTGATTGAGATAGTCGCCTGCGGGAACACTTTTGAAAAGTTGTCGGCCAAGCTTTTTGTTCTCACCGAAGCCGCCGCCGACGAAGACGTGGTAGCCCTCGACGGGATCGCCGTCGGGGTTGTCGGGATCTTTGACTTTGCATGCGAGCAGTCCGAGATCGCCGATGTAGTGCTGGGCGCAGGAGTGCGGGCAGCCGGTGACGTGAATGTTGATCGGCTGGTCGAGGGTGATGTGCCGTTCGAGGAAATCGACGACTTCGATGGAGTGACCTTTGGTATCGGAGCTGGCGAATTTACAGTGACGATTGCCGGTGCAGGCGGCGACGCCTCCGCGCACGAAACTGGCTTCAGTGCCGAGACCGGCGTCGGCGAGCTTGGCCCGGGCGGCATCGAGTTTGTGGTCGGGGATGTTGGGGATGATAAGATTTTGAAAAATCGTCAGGCGCAGTTCGCCGTTACCGAATTCGTCGGCCACTTCGGCGATGGCGCGGGCTTCATCGGTTTGCAGAATGCCGACAGGGATGTAAACGCCAAGCCAGTTGAGGCCATCCTGCTTCTGCGCTTGAGCGCCGATGTGGGGATGGGGAACGGTCGGCTTGTCGTGCGCTTCGATGAGATCGGCGAAGGCGGGATTGGAGAAATCGAAGCGTGTCAGGGGCTCGCCGATCGCTTCGTTGAGCAGGCTGTCGGTCTCGTTGAGATACTTTTCCAACCCCCACTCTTTAAGTAGATAGATCAGTCGCGATTTGCCGCGATTGCTGCGGTTACCGTTGCGGATAAACACGCGGGTCATGGCGGCGACGACTTCGGTAGAGTCTTCCGGGCGGCAGATCGCACCGCTGCATTCGGCGAATTCTTTGTGGCCGGTGACGCCGCCGAGTAGAATGCGATACCAGATGCCGCCGCTGACTTTTCCGTGCAGGGGATGGCCTTCGGGAGGCTCCTTGAGAAGGAAGGCACGCAGGCCGATGTCGTTGGTGTCCTCGGCGACACCGATCAAGCCGCCGCTGTCGTAAGAGACGTTAAACTTTCTGGGCAGATCGTAGAATTCGTTGTGGTTAACGATGTAGTTGGCGAGATCATCGACGTTGGGCATCACGTCGAGAAGTTCGTGCGGATCGAAACCCGAGGAAGGATTGGCGGTAAAGTTGCGCAGGTTGTCGGCGCCGGTTCCGCGTGAGTGCAGTCCACAATCCTGAATGCGGCGCAGCAACTCGGGCGCGTCTTTTGGTTCGACAACGCGAATCTGAAAATTGTTGCGCGTCGTGAGTTGCAGGTAGCCCCAGGCGATGTCGTCGGTGATCGATGCCAGTTCGCGAAGTTGCGAACTGCTGACTTTACCGCCGGGAATTCTCAGCCGGCACATGTAGCCTTCGTGTACCGGTCCGAGCCAGAACAGGCCGTTCCATTTAAAGCGAAAAATGTCTTCTTTTTCGGGCTCCTGGTTGAGCCTGGCGCGGCGACGCAGGATGGGCAGGGCGTCGAAGGGATGCATCTCCTGCTTGAGCTTTTCTTCGGTGTTGAGCTTGGGCTTTTTCTCTGTGGTAACCAAAGGTTGCGGTCCGGCAGTGGGGTCGGCCTGAGCAAAGCTGAGGCCTTGATTGCCGAGACC
The DNA here is from genome assembly GCA_037969585.1 of Verrucomicrobiales bacterium. Lineage (GTDB taxonomy): Bacteria > Verrucomicrobiota > Verrucomicrobiia > Verrucomicrobiales > DEV007 > JBBKXR01. The sequence continues at coordinate 18,196 of JBBKXR010000284.1, read as the reverse complement.
GGAGAAATAGCCGTCGAGCCACTGGTGCTGGTTGTCGCTGACGGCTTCACCGGCGATCTGTGCAGGCAGGGGAGCGGGGGCGGAGGGGGTAGCTGTGTTAGTAGACATCGCGTTGGTAGCGTTTGGATTTTTTCATGTCGGCGACATAGGCGGCGGTCTCGCTTGCGCTTTTGCCGCCGTATTCGGCGATGACTTCGTGGAGGACGTCGTCGACGTCTTTGGCCATGCGTTTGGCATCACCGCAGACATAGAAGTGCGCGCCTTCGGTGAGCCATTTCCACAGTTCGGCACCAGCTTCACGCATCCGGTCCTGGACGTAGATTTTGGTTTCCTGATCGCGGGACCAGGCGGTATCGAATCGCTGCAGAGTGCCGTCTTCGATCATCACTTCGAGCTCGTCGCGATAGAGGAAGTCGTTGGCTTCGTGAGGGTTGCCGAAGAACAGCCAGTTGAGTCCGGCGGCTTCGGTGGCACGACGTTCTTCGAGGAAGGCGCGGAACGGGGCGATGCCGGTTCCGGGCCCGACCATGATAACGGGCGTGTTGAGGTCGGTCGGAAGTTTGAAATGCTTGGCGGTTTGCAGAAACACGTTTACCTCGCCCTCAGGATAGACGCGGTCGGAGAGAAAACTCGAACACACCCCGAGCCGGCGGCGGTCGTGGGCTTCGTATTCGACGCGGGCGATGGTCAGATGGACTTCGTCGGGGTGGGCTTTGGGGCTGGAGGAAATCGAATACAGGCGCGCGCCGATCCTGCGCAGCAGGGCGAGAAAATCCTCGGGGCTGGCGAAACGGGGCCGGTGTTCGTTGACCAGGTCGATGATCTCGCGGCCCCAGAGGTAAGACTCGATCGCTGAGGCATCGCTGTCATCGGCGAGCAGTTTACGCAGTAGCTCGGAATCGCAGGCTGGAGCCCACGCTTCGAGCAGCGGGCGGTTGACGTTGCGAATGTCGAAGCGTTCGAGCAGGGCACGACGCAAGGTGATTTGCTCGCCGTCAGGGAGAGTGACGATCTGGTCGCCGTCAAAGGCGAGTGCGGCGGTGAGTTCGTCGACGCATTGCGGGTGGTTGTGCGGATAAACGCCGAGCACATCGCCGACCTCATAGCTGAGGCCGGAGCCGGTTAGTTCGATTTCAAAGTGGCGGGTGTCGCGGGCGGATCCTTCGGCATTGAGCCGACGATTCATCAGCAGGCGGGCGGGGAAGGGATTCTTTTTGTCGTAGGCGGGTGCGGAGTTGGCAGATATAGTGGCTTTGTCAGGCTCAGCTGCGGAAGTGCTGGCGTCGCTCAGCGAGGAAAGCTCGCCGAGCACGGTGTTCAGCCAGTTGGCGGCGGGCTCCTCAAAATCGGTGTCGCAGTCGCCGCGGGCGGTTATGCGGGTGGCGCCCAGGGCTTCGAACCGGGCGTCGAAGAGTTTGCCCATGGCGCAGAAATCGAGGTAGTTGCTGTCACCGAGACCGAGCACGGCGAAGTGGAGGTTTTCGAGGCGGGGATGGTTGTCGGATTTGAGCAGGTCCCAGAATTCGACGGCATTGTCGGGCGGGTCGCCTTCGCCCCAGGTACTGGAAACGATGAGCAGGTGGCTTTCGTTACCGAGTTCGATTTCGGTGTGATCCTCTGTGCCGATGACCGGGGCGTCGAAGCCGGCGGCGGTTAGTTTTTCGCCGAACTCGGAGGCGAGTTCTTCGCTGTTACCGGACTGGCTGGCGTACATCACCAGCACGCGCGGCTTCGGCTTAGCTTCGCCGGAAGTGGTCAGTTGTCCGCCAGGTGCATTGTTAGTGGCGAGGCCCTGGGCGGCAAAAATCCCGGCGAGATAGCCGTCGAGCCACAGGCGTTGCACGGGTGAAAACGGAGCGGATGCAGGGATCTGGGGAGGGAAGGAGGCGCTCATGGCGGAGTGTTATTTCCACTAAGAGCCTGAAGTGTGCCAAGTTTCGGCGACCGATTGGCAAGCGGCCGCGATTGTATTCATGGCAGCGATGAATGTCGTTCATCGCCGCTGCTACCCATTGAGCAGAAGCCAGAAGGTGATGGCGAGCAGGATGCCAAGAACCAGGCTGAGGCCTTTCCAGAATCGCAGGGGATCGCGTTCGAGCAGGGGGAGATCGGCGGCTTCGCGGAGATAGGCGGGATTGGGTCGCTTGAGGTCGAAGAGAAATTCGGACAGCGCGGGGTGGCGTTGCGTCGGGGAGTGATCGAGCGCTTTTCGCAGGGCTCCGTCGATCCACACCGGGACCAGAGGATTGTGATGGTAGGCCGGAGTGTAGTGCAAGCGGGCGAACTGGCCGGGGCTTTCCGCATTCTCAAAGGCATCGCTCCAGGGATGGCGACCGCCGGTGAACATTTCGTAAGCAATGACGGCGAGTGAAAAAAGGTCGGCGCGGGAATCGGCGGCGGGGCCGACGCGGTATTCAGGAGCTGAGTAGCGAGCGGTGCCGAGTTGGTGCTCGCTCTCGAGTGGCTTGGTGCCTTCAAGTAGACCCGCGACGCGGGTGGAACCCAGATCGATGATTTTTACCCGGCCGTCGGCGTCGATGAGGACGTTGTCAGGCTTGAGATCCTGATGCAGCACCTCTTTGCGGTGCAGGGCGCGCAGGCCTTCGGCAATCTGGTGAACGATGGCGACGACTTCGGTGATTTCGGCATCGCGACGGTGCTGGCGAATCCATTCGCTCAGCGAGTGACCCATGACGTGCTCCATCAAGTAGTAGAGAAAACGTGCCGGCCGCGGTTTTTCAAGAACCCGTACCACGCGGTCGGATTCGATGCGTCGACCGATCCATTCCTCCATGAGAAATCGCTCCAGGACGGCGGGGTCGTCCTCGTAATTAACGGAGGGAGTTTTCATCACGGCGCGTCGGCCGCTTTCCAGATCGCTGACCAGGTAAAGCTGGCTGCGCGGGCTGGCATCGAGTATTTTTTCGACCCGCCAACCGTCGATCTTCATGCCCGGATCGAGATCGGGGGGAATGGGCAGGCGTTCGAGAAGCTCGGAGTTGCGTTGTGATTCGGCGGAGGCCAGACGCTCGATCCTCAATAGCTGGCTGCTGACATTATCAGTGCTGCCGGCGTCGAGGGCTACGGCGTTGAGTTGCTCGCAAATCTGATCGGGGGTGTGTTCAGAATTGGTGGAAATTTTCTCAATGGCCGATGGCTGCAACACGGAGTGGACGCCATCGGTGGTCAGCAGAAAGCTGTCGCCGGTCGTGAGATCGAGCTGCTGGTAGTCGATTTTTAAATTGAGCGACAGTCCCATGGCGCGGCTGAGATACTCGCGATTTTCCGCGACGCGTTGGGTGTGATCACGCGTCAGCAGGCTGAGCCGACCGTCGCGTATCAACCAGATTCGTGTATCGCCAACGTGAAAGATGTGCGCCTGTGAGCCCTTCACGACTAGCGCACTCATCGCGCAGACGAAGCCGCGGCCCTCGTCTCGAAAGCTTTGGCCTTCGGCGAACAGCCAACGATTCAGTGCCGTGATGACCCGTTGCCCGGCGGTTTTTACCTGCCAAGGTTCGGGCGTGCTGTAGTAGTCATTGAGAAATCCTAACACACACAGATCGGCCGCCTCGCGAGCAGCCTCCGCCGCACTGACACCGTCGGCGATGACTGCAGCGATACCCTTTCCCGCCAACTGATCAGAGTCGGAAGGAATGCGAATGCCGAGGCTGTCTTCGTTGCGTGGCTTTACGCCGGCAGACGTCGCTTGCCCATAGAGAATTTCAAATTTCAAATTTCGAATATCAAATTTGCAACTGCTAACCCACCTCAATCAACTCGACACTACCATCCGGCAGCACTTCGGCGGTATGCCCCTGCGGTTCTTCGAGGAACATCGAGGCGAAAAATGCGGCAGCGGCTGAGCCACCGATTACAATGAAGAAGGTGCTGGCGTCGACGAAGGAATAGACGGTTAGAAAGCACACCGCACCGACATTTCCGTAGGCTCCGGTCATGCCGGCGATCTGGCCGGTCATGCGGCGTTGTACCAGTGGCACCATGGCGAACACGGCGCCCTCACCAGCCTGCACGAAAAACGAGCAGAGCATGGTTGCGGCCACTGCCAACCATAGCCACCAGCCGGCGCCGACTTGCGATAGCAGCAGGTAGCCACCGGTCAGACCGAGGATCAGAAACAGCATGGTAGGGCGGCGTCCGAAGCGGTCACTGATCAGTCCGCCACTGGGGCGGGCAACGAGATTCATAAAGGCGAAACCCGAGGCCAACAGGCCGGCTTTGATTGGCTCAAGGCCAAAGGTATCGATGAAGAAAAATGGCAGCATCGACACCACGGCGAGCTCGGAACCGAAGGTGACGAAGTAGTTAATGTTGAGGATTGCGACTTGCTTGAACTTGTAGCGTTGCATGCGCGGCACGCTCTCCGGGTCTTTGAGCATGTCTTTGTTGACGCGATAAATCTGCGAGCTCTGGAAGGCGAACAACAGCGCGAGCGCGAGCCATGAAATCCACTGCGCGGTTGTCGAAATCAGTCCGACGCCGGTGGGTGACAGGCGCCAGGCGAGCACGCCGAGGGCGAGATACATCGGCAAGTTCATGGCCAGAAGAAACCAGAAATCGCGCGGAGTGGAGACTTCGAGACCACCTGTTTTTTTGGGCTTAAAATAGGTGGCTCCCTTGGGCGTATTGCGCACGCTGAACCAGAACACGATGCCGTAGGCGAACGCGATGACCGCGGTGATCCCCAGCGCGTAGCGCCAGCCGTTTTCGCCGCCGATCCACAGGGCGAGCGTTGGCAGGCTCATGGCGGCAGCGGCGGAGCCGAAATTCCCCCAGCCACCGTAGATGCCTTCTGCGAGACCGACTTGGCGGGCGGGGAACCATTCGCCGACCATGCGAATGCCGATGACAAAACCGGCCCCGACGAAGCCCATTAAAAAGCGTGTGATAGCGAGTTGCTCGTAGCTCTGGGATAGCGCGAACGCCGCACACAGCACGCCGGAGACGCACAACAGCATGCTGTAAATCGCGCGTGGTCCGAAGCGGTCGACCAACATGCCGATGATGACGCGAGCCGGAATGGTGAGCGCGACGTTGAGGATGAGCAATGCCTTCCATTGGGCGGCGGTCAGTTCGAAGGCGTCGCGGATGGTGGCGACCATCGGCGCATGATTGAACCAAACGACGAAGGTGATGAAGAACGCGATCCAGCTGAAGTGCAGGGTGCGGATGGCCGGATCTTTGACTTTAAGAACGTTGAGCTGTGGAGCGGACATGGCTTCGATCAGGGTGTGTTGTTGGTGTTGGGAATTGCTGAGCGCTTTTCCCATTGAGCCCGAACTGTGCCAGCTCGTTCACCCGAGACCGAAAGTTGTGGTAAATGCATTCATCGTTGGCATCGATTTCATTCATTCATGTTCGAGGTCCGGCCGTTTGCCGCTTCGGCGCAGTTCTTTTTTCTGCTGACGGGTGTTCACTGGCGATCGCCCGGTCGAAGAGGTCTGCTCGGAAGATGCGGTCAACCGCGCCGAGCTGCTGCTTGCTTACACTGTTCAGTTCTCCGGCCTGGCGGAGCTCGGCGATAATCCAGTTGGCTTTTTCATCCGAAGGACGATTCACACCGCTGCGGCTGAAGATGTGAAAATCTTTACTGTGAATGTCGCTGTCGGTTTCCCGCGCGGTTGGCAGCAAGCTTCGACGCACTTGTTCACGGTCCTGGTCGAGGTATTCGGGACGAGCCAGAATCGTGGCAACTTCTTCCCTGCCGTCCTCGGTGTCACAGAGCGCGGCGGCTTCAGCAAGGGCGCCAATCAGTGCGAGATGTTCGCTTTCCCGAGCGTCGGAAAATTCTTGCTGCACGAGCAGGGCCTTTTCGGGATGCAGATGCGCGAGGTCGGCCGACTCAGCGACGATCTCACCGCAGCCAGCGCTGGATGCTTCGGTGTTGAATGGCTCGCCGACGCAGTAACCATCGAGGAAGCCGGACTGCATGGCACCGGCCATCAGCGATGGAGGCATCACCACAACCTCAAAATCCTTAGCGGGCGTGAGCCCAACTGGTCTCAGCCACTGACGCAACAGAAACAGGTGAGAACTGTAACGATGGGGAACGGCAAAGGTCGGTGGTCGGTCGCCCTTCCATCCGGCGATCACTTTTTTTAATCCTTCAGGGCTGGCGGCTCCCCGCTTGATGAGTTCTTTGGAAAGAGTGATAGCATCACCATGGGAGTTGAACAGGAAGCCGGTGAGGCATGGGCGCTGCAGGGCGCCGAGTCCCCAGCTGATTGCGAAGCAGAGTCCGGCCAGAGCGTGGGCAGCTTCCAATTCGCGATAGACGATTTTTTCCCGAATCGTCGCCCAACCGGGCTCGCGGAGTAGCTCGACTCGCAGTCCACGCCTTTTAAAAAAGCCGAACTCTTCGGCGACGACCAGAGGGGCACAGTCCACCAGCGGGACGAATCCGATCCGAAGGAGGTCAGGTTGGCGGGGGGAGATGGGGGGCACGAATCACTCAGGTAGCCTGTTCTGTGCCAGTTGGCCTACAAACTGCTGATATGGGTCTCGGCGGCATCAGCAAAATGTCTCGTGCTTGCCAAATTAGATAATGGATGTGTTGGATACCAGACAGTTGCGGGCTTTTCAGGAGCTCGGTCGACGCGGTAGCTTTACCGCCGCCGCGCAGAGTTTGAATCTCACTCAGTCAGCGGTGAGCCATTCGATCAAGTCGTTGGAAACGACGCTGGGTGTTTCGCTTTTTGAACGACGCGGCAAGCAGGTGAAGCTGACCGGTCATGGAGAAATTCTCATGCCGCATGTCGATCAGATTTTCTCTGGCATGGGAGTGGCTCTCGAAGATCTGGCAAACTTCAGCAGGCCAGGACACGGACGATTGCGTATCGGCAGTACCGTGACTCTAAGTCAGTATGTGCTGCCTTCGGTGATTCGCGAATTGCGCGAAAGTTTTCCTGCTTACGAATTTTCAGTAATCACTGATGACACCGTCGATCTACTGGCACGGCTGGCGAACGGTGAAATCGACTTGGCATTCGGACTCGAAGTTCCCAAGACTTCGCACTTTGATTTTCATTTGCTGTTCGAAGACAAGATCGCTCTGGCGATGTCGCCAGCACATCCGCTGGCGGCGCTCTCGCAGGATGACTTGAGTGTTGCGGATATCGGGGGGCAGCAGTTGATCTTTTACAGTCAGTCCAGTGAGACCTATCGACTGGTGGATCGCTTCTTTTCGGCAGCGAAGATCAAGTTGCATGCGCCCATGCAGATGGGCAGCATGGCAGCGATCAAAGAAATGGCGAAGATTGGCTTGGGAATCGGGTTGATCGCGCCTTGGGTTGCTGAGCATGAATTGCGTGGCGGGACGCTGACGTTTCGAAATTTTCCGGATGCTTCCTTGTCGAGAAAATGGGGAATCTATGTCGATCCACAGCGAGCAGGAAAACTGGTCGAAGAAGTCTTCGCCGGAATCTGTCGCAATGTGATGAAGACTTTGCAGGTGCGAACTGAGACTCTGCGTCATCGCGAAAAAAATCCAGACGATCCCGGGTGGATGGCTGAGGACACTGGGTAGAATGAGTGGTCGCCGAGTGGAGGCTGGGTTGGCTCAGTAATTAAAACTCAATTCGATGCTGGCTCTGGTGGCGTCGGCTCCGCTGGCGCCATCGAAGTAGGCGCCTTTGGCGAGCAGGGTAACTCCGCGGCCGAGATCCTTGGTGACGACCCAGTCGACTTCGTTGCCGATCGAGGTGCCGAAGTCGTCGTCCCAGAATTGGTGATAGAAAACCGTGGTCGCTAAATCGAAGGGAAGCTTGGTGCCGATACTGGCGTAGGCGTCGGTGAGACCGCCAGCGGGAGTGTTTAGAAACACGTCCGCGAAACCATTAAACTTGTGCAGCGTGGCCAGCGGCGTTTTAAATCCGACGTCGTTATTTGATCCGAGGTATTCGACTCCGGCGGCAGCTTTGACGCCATCAAGAATCGGCATCGACAACGAGCCGTGCACGTAGTTGGCACTGTAGGCCAGCGGGCTGTCGTAGGCGTCGGTCTGATGCGCGTACTCGGCATGGTAGGAAAGTGGGGTGTCAAAAACGTCGCCGCTCAAACTTGCTCCGAAGGTGTTGTTGCTGTTGGCATCGCCGGCGGCGTTGTGCAGGTCGAGGAGGTAGGCATAGACATTCAAGCTGCCCAACGGCAGGGTTTTCAGCGTTGCGTTGATCAAGTGACTGTCGCCCGTGAAATCGGTCAACGGTGCCGCCTCGATATCGGAGCCGAAGATCCGATTGACTTGCGCCACGTAGGCGTAGCTGAGTTCGATCGCCTCGGCGGGTGTGAGGACGAAAGACGCCGCGTCGTAGGTCTGCATGTTCTGCCGCCAGCCCACCGTGCCGACGAAGCGTTGGTTGCCGAGGTTGATTCCCTGTCGACCGACTTTGAGTGAGAAAAGGCCACCCGGATCCGCGTAGCTGCCCCACAATTGGTTGAGTTCGTGAGACTCGGGATCGGCGATGATCGTCCGGTTCGCCGGGCCGTGAATCGTGGCGGCGTTGTAGCCGCTGCGATCGGCGGCCAGGGTTCCTTCGTACTCGCCGAACAGTTGAAAGCCGGCGAGGTCGCGGGTGATCAGACCGATGCGGCTGCGAAGCGTTGCCGCGTAAGCTCCGTCGAGACCATCCACCTCGCCGAATTCGTAGCGCAGTCGGGAGTCGATGGTGGGTTTGAGAAGCGGTGCAGCGGGCGGGGTTTCCTCCAACTCGATCGGTTGTTTGGTCGGGGTGGGTTCTCCCGCGATGCTCTGAACGGTGTAGATGATTGTAGCTAGGAAGGTGCTACAAATCGTCTGCGTAAGTGGTCTGGTAAAAATGGAAGTTGAGATCATAAAGTTCGATGGTCGGAAAATTTATTGCTGGGACGCGTCCCGTGGGGGTGCGCGCATCGGGCAATCGTAGCGCTAGCGCAAACCGCACCAGTTACTGTCGCTGTTCTACTAGCCGACGGAAAAATTTTCATCGCTGAAATGAATGAGATTCATCACCTGCGTGATCAATCATCGGTCGGAGCCGTGGCGGACTGTGGCAGTTTTGTAGGGGTGGCAGTGGAGTCGGTGGTGAACGGGAAATTAAAAAAATTAACTCTTTTTGCTGGTCAGATTGTCGATAGTATAGAAAAACTTAACGTTCACAGAAGGAAATGAATATTCTGTAATGAGCGAAACGGCAAGGTGTTGCACTGCGAAACACTTGAAAGTGTAATGAGGATCACGCGGCAGGAGTTTTTGAACACAACGGAGCACGCACTATGAATCCAAGCAAAAAAACGGTGGCCATTCTCGGTGGCGGTGTCGGAGGTATGAGTGCTGCGCACATGTTAGCGCGACGCGGTTTCATTGTCACGGTCTACGAGGCAGCTCCAGTCTATGTCGGTGGTAAGGCGCGCAGCGTAGATGTTCCTGGAACGGCGTTGCCATGCGATGATAAGCCGCTTCCGGGTGAGCACGGTTTTCGTTTTTTTCCGGGTTTCTACCGCCATATCATCGATACGATGAAGGAGATCCCGCTGGTAGATGGCGGGTCGGTCTTCGACAATTTGGTGGCGACCGATACGGTGCAACTTTCGCAAATTGGCAAATGCCCGGTGACGCTGCCGCTGGAGCTGCCGTCTTCACCGGCGCAAATTATCGAATTTATTAAGGCTCTGCAGGAGCTGAGCGGTGAGCTGACGGATGATGAGGTGGAATTTTTTGCGGCCCGGCTCTGGCAGCTGATGACGTCCTGCGATGAGCGGTTCATGAGCGACTACGAAGCAATCTCGTGGTGGGAATACACGGCTGCCGACAACTTTTCGGAAGCTTACCGGCAGCTCCTCGTGCAGGGCCTGACCCGGTCTCTGGTGGCAGCGAAGGCGAACGTCGCAAGCACGCGGACCATCGGTGTGATGTTCACGCAACTGCTCTATACGATGATCGACGGCGAAAAGAGCAATACCGACCGTGTTCTGAATTCGCCGACCAATGATGCGTGGCTGAATCCTTGGCTGGACTACCTGCAGTCGATCGGCGTGGTGTATAATCACGGTCAGGCGGTCAGCGGCATACGAATGGAGTCGGACTCAGTTCGCGCGTCGATCGCCAGCGTCGAGGTCACTGAGGTTGCCACCGGCACAGTTCTGCCTGCAGTGACGGCGGACTATTTTGTACTCGCGGTACCGGTTGATATCGCGGGTGAGTTGATCACGGCTAGTCCGGATCTGATGTCGGCGGATCCGTCACTGCGCAATGTGGTTAAATTGGCGGACAACGTGGAATGGATGAATGGGATTCAGTTTTTCCTCTCCGAGGAGTTCGCGCGGCATCGCGGTCACACGATCTATGCGGGATCGAACTGGGCGTTGACGTCGATTTCCCAGCTTCAGTTCTGGCCCGATTACGATATGAGCGACCGCTTTTGCGGACGAGCCAAGGCGATTCTTTCGGTGGACATATCCGATTGGTCGGCACCGGGAAATATCAACGGCAAGCCGGCGATTGATTGCACTCGGCAGGAAGTGATCGACGAGACCTGGGAACAGCTCAAACAAGAGATCAATAGCTGCGACGGGGATCTGGTGACGGACGATATGCTGGTATTCGCCTATCTGGATTCTTCGATTTACGTGCCGACTGTTATGAGAAAAGATCTGGATAGATTGAAGGAGCGGCTGGGCGGATTGATGGTCGCCGAGGAGGACGATGTGACGATTCGCGAGCTGAAAAACAAGGAGCCCATGCTGGTAAATCTCATCAATAGCTGGTCTCTCCGGCCGAGTGCCTATACCAACGTCCCGAACTTGTTTCTGGCGGCCGACTATGTGAGTACGAATACCGACCTCGCCTGTATGGAAGGGGCCGACGAGGCGGCGCGGCGTGCCACCAACTCGATACTCGATGCAAGTGGCAGCAATGCGCGGGCGTGTGAGATCTGGCCTTTCGAATCGCCTTTTCCTTTGCCCGGCTTTCAGGCGTTGGACAAGTGGCGCTGGAAACGCGGACTGGAGTGGAAGAATCCCTTGTCGTTTCCCTAAGCTGTTCGCGGTTCCGTCCGTCATCAATCATCTATGAGTGCCTCCGCCGTTATCGATTACTACAATCAGTGTCACGTGGACTACAAGATCCTGTGGGGTTCACATCGCAATTTGTGCATCCATTTCGGCTACTTCGACGAACGCCACAATTCTCATCGGATGGCGTTGCCGAACATGAACCGGGAGCTGGCGAAACGTGCGGAGGTGAGTAGCGAAGACAGGGTGCTCGACGCGGGTTGCGGGGTGGGCGGCAGTTCGTTGTGGTTGGCTGGCGAGCACGGCGCTCGGGTCTGTGGGATCAACATTCAGCCGCTGCATCTTGACGTGGCACGGCGGGTGTGTTCGGAACGTGGACTGGACGATCTGGTCAGTTTTGAGGAGCGCAACTACTGCGACTCCGGTCTGGAGGCGGAGTCGTTCGATTTGGTGTGGGCGTTGGAAAGTGTCTGCCACAGCGACGATAAGCCGGCTTTCGTAAAGGAGGCATACCGGGTGTTGAAACCGGGTGGGAGGATTATGGTCGCCGATTTTTTTCAATTTAAAGAATCGCTGGACGAGGCCGAGGCGGAGCGCATGCAGTGGTGGCTCGACGGCTGGGCGTTGCCGGACTTATCGCGGGTCTCGGATTTTTCGGGCTATCTCCGTGAGACGGGATTCGACGACGTGGCGTGCGATGATATTACGCCGAACGTTTTGCGTTCATCGCGTCGAATCTGGAAGGCCAGCCTGGTGATTCTGCCGATGTCGAAACCTCTTGAATGGATCGGTCTGCGTAGCGCCAGGCAGACAGCGAACGTACTCGCTGCGCGGCATCAGTACACCACGTTGCGCGACGGGTTGTGGGGCTACTCGGTGTTCATTGCCACGAAACCGGCGACTTGAACCGGGTCGCCGATAAGCGCGATCCGCGCGGGACGGGTTGTATAAATATCTGCACCTGCCTGTCGTCGTTCGCTGTTTGGCAGAAATCCCGGCCTCGGTTTTACGTCCAGGTGCTTCTACGGAATGTGATATCGGTTTGATTTAACTCAGTCGAATCCAGGCGCTTTCACCCGTGCCATGGCTTCCGGGTTGACGATGCCCTGAGCGGACATCCAATCGAGCGCTTCGGAGACCTCGGCGCTGCCGACGGATCCACCGCGCAGCTGACCGCGCCGGTAGCGTGCGCACCACGCAACCAGGTGATGGTTTTCGCCGTCAAATTTGGTAATCGCCCGATCGAGTTCGGTGATGGCTGCCTCGCTGTCGCCTGCGCGATGGGCGAGTGCGGCCGAGATCAGACGACCGGCGGCTCTGCCCCACAATGGTTTCGCTCGCAGCAGATAGCGGGCATCACGACGGGCGATGTCCTGCGATCGCTCTGGATTGGCCTGCTGATCTGCGGCGGCGAGAGCGCAGCGCGCCCGCAGAAAATGCATGTAGACTCTGACGATTTCGACGTGGAGCAGCATTGCTGAGGCGACCAGCGGCCACTCCCTCTCGATCATTTCAAGCGCCTCGACGCCGAGATTTTCATACAGGGCGATCTGGGATTTCGCCGTCAGCAAGGTGTAGTGGTAGACTTGATATTCGACCGCCTCCCAATGCTCTGCTGCGTTCGCCAGTGCGGATTTAGCCTGGACCGGATCGTCCTGCGCCAGCCATACGAACGGACCGCCGAAGGTGGTTAGTTGCGATTCAACAAGTCGGGCACCGCGGTTGCGTGCGACCTGGAGGAGATTCTCCTGCCGCTTGCGAAGTTCGACGAGATCGCCTAGCCAGTAGCAGGACCAGAAGGCGAAGGTTTGGCTCTGATCGAGCTCCCAAGCCGCGCCCGCGCATTCCCTGCGGAATACTTCGGCCGCTCGGTCACCAAACTGACGGCAGGCCTGAAAGTCTCCCAGAAAGAATGCCGCGACGCAGTGCGCCAGATCGACGGTTCCGATGAGCATGGGGTCGTCGATCTCCTTGGCCAGGATTGCAGCCTCGTCGAGCAGCCGATCAACCCGCGAACGGAAGCGTTGTCCGATCATTGCTACGTGCGACGCCTCCCAGGCGAGCGCCCGCGCGATGCGGAACGGTTCACCAGCTTTTAATGCAAGCAGCAGATTGTGGGTCTGGAATTCCGCCGCCGGAATCGGGTCGATGACTGTGATGCCCCCGGCCACCTCCCAAGACAGGTCGATTCGCTCAAGGAGTTCTGCCGGTACCTGCGATTCGTCGCGTCTGCGGAATCGGGTGCCGCGCATCAGCAGGAGCAAGCGCCGGCGGATGAGCGAGAACAGAGCCGACTTGCGGCTTTTCGGCAGCTGCAATCCGATGTGATCGAGAACGCCGCGAAAGCATTCACGCCCTTCGTCGATGTGTCCGGCTACGCAGTACTGGAAGCCGGCCTGGCGCTGCAGTCGGAGATCCTCGTCCTTGTTTCCGCTTCCCGAAGCGGCAAGGTAGGCAAGCGCTGACTCGCGACCGCGACCGGCGTTACCTAACGCGGTGGCGAGTTTGACGGTAAGTTCGCTTTTCTCGGCGTCGTCGATACCACCGCAGCCGATAGACTCGCGGTAAAGTTTTGCGGCATGGTCGAAGGCCAACGCTTCGGCTGCCTGTGTTGCCGCTCGTTCGTAGAGTCGTCCCGCGCGGATGAGTTCGCCGCTGCCGTGGAAATGTACGGCCATTCTTTCCGGATCTTTCGAACCATTTTTCTCCAGCGCTCGAGCCAGCTTCAGGTGCAGGCCGCAGAGTTTTGTCTCATCCAGATTTGCGACGATGCTCTCACGGATGCGGTCGTGATAGCACTCGACGTCGTCGTTGAGCCCGGGGCCGGAACACCGGATAAATCGTTCCGCACGCAGAATCGCAACGGGGGAATGGCTGGATGAATCCATGGAGGCAGCCCCGAGCACGGTTCTCAGCGAGGTCGGTTGTCCGGAGACCGCGATGGCCTCGAGGACCGTGCGGTCTATGTCCGCAAGCCGCTGCACCCGAGCCCACAGCGCCTGGTCGAGCTGGAAGCTTTCGGATCCGGCGGGGCGATCGAGCCCCTCAAGTCCGGCTTCGCTGTCCACCAGTTTCGCGAGTTCATAGACGAAGTAGGGATTGCCGCCAGAGTCGGCAGCGATCTGTTGGACTATGGACGGTGAAGGGTCGCCACCGAGAAGGGCTTCGGCGAGGCTGCGAGCTTCGTTATCGGCGAGCGGCGTTACTTCCAGTTCCTCGACGACAACCTTGTCTTCGGATCTCGTCCTGGCCCCTGTCAGGGCTTGAAGGCAGGGGCAACTGTCGCGATACTCCGAACGGTAGCTGGCGATGAACAGCATCCTCGGGGGAGAACTGGACTCGATCAGGTTGCGGAGAAAAATGGCACTGTCGGCGTCTCCCCATTGCAGATCGTCAATGTAGAGCACGAGGTTGTGGTTTTCGCCCAAGCGGCAAAGCAATCTGGCGAGCGCGACGAAGGCGATGCGTCGGAGTTTGAATGGATCCGCGATGGAACAGACCGGTGCCCGCAAGATCGCCGGGACTCGATCGAGGACGGGAAAGATTCGGCTCAGTGCGGCTATGTCCGAGGGCAGCAGTTCGGCCAGCGCTTCTTCAGTGAGAGTTCTGAAATGGCGGCTCAAGGAGTCGACGATGCTGTCGAGTGCTTTGAATGGCACGGTTTCCTGCTCGTAGCACCGCCCGCCGAGGACGAGAGCTTCGCCGCGATCCTTCAACCCGACAAGAAAGCGATTAGCCAAAGTGCTCTTGCCGACACCGGAACGTCCGCGCAGGTGAAGCATGGACGAATGTCCTCTTTTGATCCTCTCAAACGCGGTGCGAATGAACTGCAATTGATGCTCCCTGCCGATAAACGGAAGGTTCACGTCGCCGGTGCTGACGTCCTCCTTTTGAACCGGTGTTTCGGTTCGCAAGCGGTCGAGCAGTGGCAGGCCCGCCATGCGTGCAGCGGGCTCGGTCAGTAGCAAGGTCAGGCAGAGCGTCTCGAGATCCTCCGGAATGTCTTCTGTCAGTGTGCCGGGCCGCGGCGGAGTGTCGGTTTCTTTTTGTAGCATAACCTCGATGCTACCTCCGAGGAACGGGGGTCTGCCGGTCAAGGCTTCAAAGAGAATCACGCCGACGGAATACCAATCGGAGGCCGGGGTCAATGTGCTCCCGGCAGCCTGCTCGGGCGACATGTAGCGAATCGTTCCCGCGATCCCGCCCTCGGTGGCCAGGGACTGGGTCTCAGAACTGTTGCCGTGTTCAGGAAGTTGTTCAGGGGCGCCACTTCTCGCCGGGCCGTCGCCGAAGTCCTTGATCAGTCCGAAATCGAGCAGAACCGTTTGGCCGTCGCAGCGCACCAGAATGTTGGATGGCTTCACGTCGCAGTGCAGCTTGCCTTCATCGTGCAGCATCTGCAAACCGTCGCCAAGTTGGCACAAGGCATTGCGGATGCGGTCGAAATCCGCAATCCGAGTTTTGGTCCGCGCGCCTTCAGTCCCGGGACTGCCGCTCTTATCTACGCTGGGCGTCGTCGGGCGCACCCATTTGAGAAAGTCGACGCCGTCGACTAGCTCCATCGTGTAGAACCACTCGTGGCCGTCGCTGAACAGTTCGTAAAGGCGGACCAAATTCGGATGGACGATGTCGGCCAGCGAACGAAATTCCCGCTTTAACCGATAGAGCTCGCTCGGCTGCAGCTTGTGCATGGTCTTCAGTGCGATCCGCTCGTCGCGCTCATGGTCGATTGCCTCATAGACCAATCCGACCGCACCCTTACCTACCATGCGCAACAGCTCGAAACGTTGGTTGCCCTGAAAGGTGCCGATGGAGCCGTGTCCGCCAGCTGGTATTGTGTCCGGGGTGGACTGAGTGTCGGGTGTTCCTGACACCTTGTCGGCAGCTGCGGACGGCGGCCAGTCCGCCTCCGACCCGGTGCCATTTGCTTTTGGAACGCCCATATCTCCCTTTTTGCTGATCGGAAGGCGGGTGGGTTGCGATCTCAGGTCCCCGGCCATCCAGCACTGGCAGATTATCAACAGCTTCCAAATTTGCTAGAACTTTCTAGCTAACATACAGAGCAGGAGAAATGCGGCCTTCAGGGGCGCAGTGCTGGTCCGCGCCGAAGCGGGTCCGGGGGATGGTATTCCACTTTCTACAAGGCAAAAGTCGGGAGGCCGTGCGCCTGTCCGACCTCTGCGCAGACCAGCTGACCGGCTTCGACGTTGATACCGCCGAGCAGTTCGGGGTGTGTTTTGCAGGCTGCAGTGACACCTGCGGTTGCGATGGCTTGTACGTAGGGGAGGGTGACGCTGGTCAGGGCCTGGGTCGAGGTGCGGGCGTAGGCTCCGGGCATGTTGGCGACGCAGTAGTGGATGACGCCTTCTTCTTCGAAAATGGGATCTTCGTGAGTGGTCGGACGGGTGGTCTCGATGCAGCCGCCCTGGTCGACGGCGATGTCGACGAGGACGGTGCCGGGATTCATCAGGCGCAGCATTTCTCGACTGACCAGTTTTGGTGCCTTGGCGCCGGGGACGAGGACGGCACCGATGAGCAGATCGGTGGTCGGCAACAAATCGATGAGCGCGGACTCGCTCGAGTAAAGCGTGCGCGCGGCGGGCATGGCGGTGTCGAGCCAGGTCATGCGCTCGGAGTCGAGCTCGAGGATGGTGGTCTCGGCGCCGATGCCGGTGGCGACTTTCGCGGCATTGGTGCCACAGGTGCCTCCGCCAAGGATGGTGACGCGACCGGGCAGGACGCCGGGAACGCCGCCGAGCAGGGTGCCGCGCCCGCCGGTGTGTTTGGCTAAATGATAGGCACCGACCATGACGCTCATGCGACCGGCGACTTCACTCATCGGTTCGAGTAGCGGCAGACGGTGGCCGATCCTGACGGTTTCGTAGGCGATGGCAGTGCAGCCGGTGGCAACGAGATCTTCGGTGAGCTTTTTATCGGCAGCGAGGTGCAGGTAGGTGAAAAGCGTGTGCCGCGAGGTGAGGCGTTCGATTTCGACCGGTTGCGGTTCTTTGACTTTGACGATCAGGTCAGCTTGCTCAAAAACTTCATCGGCGGTTTTGACGATGGTGGCGCCTGTTTCGCGGTACTCGTCATCGCTGTATCCGGCGCCGATGCCGGCTCCGCTTTCGACGATGACTTCGATGCCGCGGCGGGAAAGCTGGGCGGCGCCGGAAGGGATGATGCCGACGCGGTTTTCCTGCTTTTTGATTTCTTTGGGGACGCCGGTTTTCAAGGAGTTAGAAGGTAGGAGGTAGGAGGACCGTCCAGTGGACCTGTCCACTGAGGCAGATTTGAAATCTGCCCCACTTTTAGCTGCCGAGGGCGGTGTCTTCGGGTTTTTGGGAACCGGGCCCGCGTTCGAGGATTTCTACTTCGTAGCCGTCGGGGTCAGTGACGAAGGCCATTTTTGATTTCTCGCCGGAGGGGAAGGCGGTGCGCCAGTCTTCGGGCCAAATTTCGAGACCGGCGGTTTCGATGCGGTCGCAGTAGTCGATGATGTCAGGCACGCCGACGGCGGTGTGCATCAGGTCTTCGGGGAATTTGACTTCGAAGTCGGGCGAGTAGCAGAGCTCGAGGAAGTGGTCGTTGCCGTCGAGTTCGAGAAAGGCGAGCTGGTTACCGGCGGGAGATTTGTCGGTGCGACGGGTCAGGGTGAAGCCAAGCGTCTCGTAGAACTTGATGGTGGCTTCGAGATCACTGACTCGGATGCGGGTGTGGAGGAAGTGGATCACAGGGTGAAGTTTTAAGTGTTCAGTTTTAAGTTTAAAGTAATCGTCCAGCTGGGGACCGTCCAAGGGAACGGATGCTCTGTGGACCGGCGAGACGCCGGCATCACACTCTCGTCCAATGGGTTATTCTGCGGCGGCGGCTTTTGGCTTTGTCTCGGCGTGATCTTTTTTGAAATGCTGGCGCAGCAGGTCGACGCCGAAGTCGCCTTTGAAGTCGCGCCAAACGGCGTGGACGTGGTTGGCGTTGTTCTGGGTGTTGGCGTATTCGAGCAGGAAGGTCGGGCCCTGGACGCGGTAGTAGTGGCCTTCACCTTTTTTGATGCCACCGGCCCAGGCGAAACGGATGTTTTCAAAGCCGGCTTTGTCGATTTTTTTCATATCGTCGTCGGCGATCGATGGGCGAGCGCGGCGGACGTAGGTTTCGATGAGTTGTTGAAGGGTGGCCTGCTGGCCGTCGGTGA
>JBBKXR010000283.1:0-19789 GCA_037969585.1 Verrucomicrobiales bacterium | reverse complement strand
CCTCCGTCGCGATCCTTCATGATGGTTCGTGCCCGTCACCTACCGGCGCGGGCACGCGGGAGCGAGCCCCTCCAGACCCTGACGGGTCTCCGTGCAGATGTCGCGTCGTCTGGAGGGGCAAGTTCCACCTTGCCAGCGAGCGTCGTGCAGCTCCCGCCCGGTCGCGCATCGCCGTCGCGATTCTTTACGGCGGTTCGCGTCCTTCACCTACCGGCGCGACTACGCGAGAGCGGCGTGAAAAACGATTCTTTTATTGCGGGGTCGTTGAGCTTGCGGTGTTGTGTCTTTGTGTAACATCGCGCAAAGATGGGAAATGAACCGTAGTCACGAAAAGCAAAGCTGGTGGATGGCCGCAGCAATCGCCGCCGTTATGCTTTTAACGAGCGTCGTCGGTGCAGCGGAGCGGAGCGAAGTCAGATCACCGGCGGAGGTTTCGCTTGAACGATATCTTCAGGAGGCACTGCGGGCCAATCCCCAGCTGGCGGCTGAGTATCAGCGGGCAACGGCATCACAAAAAATGTCTCCGCAAGTGGGAGCGCTGCCGGAGCCGAAGTTGTCGTACACCGAGTTTGTATCGCAGGTGCAAACCCGCGGCGGGCCGCAGGAGCGCTCGGTGGCGCTGACTCAGGCGTTTCCGTGGCCGGGAAAACTTTCGCTGCGCCGGGGCATCGCCGATCGCGAGGCAGAGGCGGCATTTTACCGCTACGAAGGACTGCAGCGTCAGGTCATCCGTGAAGTCGGCTTGGCGTACTTCGATTACGCTTATTTAGGAGAGGCACGTCGGATCACTCAGGAGAATGTGGCATTGCTGGAACAACTGGTGCCGACGGTCGATGAAAAGGTGCGCGGTGGCGGAGACTTGAGCGCGTCGCTGCGAATCGAAGTCGAATTGACTCGGGTAAAGGACCAGTTGCAGGGCATTGACGAGCAGCGCAAGGCGCAGAGTTCGCGACTGGAAAGTCTTCTCGGCCGCACGCCGAGTCTGGAGAGCGTTTTGCCGTGGCCGAGTTTGCGAGCCTCACCACCCGCGTTGGCGTCGCAGGCATCGATGGAGGCAGCGGTGGCGGATCATCCTTTGATTACCGCCGCGCAGAGCGGCGTCATGTCGGCTCAGCTGGCTGAGGATCTGGCGGGCAAGGCGTCGCTGCCTGATCTCAATGTTGGTGCCAACGTCATTGATATCGGTGACGGTGGCGACACGGCCGTTGGAGTGATGGTGGGTATTTCCCTGCCTCTGAACTTTGCCAAATATCGTGCCGAACGCGAAGAGAGCGAAGCGCGAACGGCTGCGGCGGAGGCGGAGGTGGAAGGCTTGCGCCAACGGTTGAAGGCCGATTTGCATCGATCGATTCAAGGTTATCGAGAGTCGTCGAAGCGTCTCGAATTGTATCGCGGGAAACTGCTGCCTTCGGGCGAGCAGGCTCTCGAATTGACGGGAGAAAGTTATCGGACGGATAAGGCATCGCTCACCGATTTGATCGATACTGAAAGAACTTTGCTCGATCTGCGACTGATGAATCAGCGGGCACTCGCGTCGGCGCATAAATCTGCGCTCGAGATTCGCACGCTGACTGAACGTCTGGCCGTTTCCCGGAAATGAAAAAGTCTCTTCTCATCGCACTGGTGTCGGTTGTCTGCGGTCTTGTAGCGGGTGCCGTTTTGTTCCGTGGCGGCAGTGGAACGGAGAATGCAGCGGGTGATCACGAAGGTCACAATCACGCCGCAACGCAAGCGGCAGGCACGGACGGCGAAGTGAAGGCCGAGGTCTGGACCTGCTCGATGCATCCTCAGGTCAAGCAACCGAACGAGGGCAAATGTCCCATCTGTGCGATGGCGTTGATTCCACTCAGTTCGATGGGTGGTGGTGACGGAGAGCGTTCGTATTCGATGTCGGAAGCGGCGAAGCAACTGGCGGGAATCACAACGTCTGAGGTGACTCGCGGGTTTCCTCAAGCGGAGGTGCGCCTGTTCGGCAAGGTGATGTATGACGAAACTCGCATGCGAACGGTTGCCGCAAGATTTCCCTCCCGTATCGATCGGCTGTTTGTGGACTACACCGGAATCCGGGTGAAAGAAGGCGATCACCTTGCCGTTGTCTACAGTCCCGAACTTCTCTCGGTGCAAACCGAATTGCTGACCGCGAAAAAATTC
Source organism: Verrucomicrobiales bacterium (assembly GCA_037969585.1). Classification (GTDB taxonomy): domain Bacteria; phylum Verrucomicrobiota; class Verrucomicrobiia; order Verrucomicrobiales; family DEV007; genus JBBKXR01. The sequence goes on along the minus strand of JBBKXR010000283.1, from coordinate 17,638 downwards.
GGCAACGACAAGGCCGCGCAAATCACGCGCGATAAGCTGCGCCTGTGGGGATTTTCTGATCAGCAAATCCGACAGATCGAATCGTCTGGAGAAACTTCCGACCTGCTCACCATCGATGCTCCGGCATCCGGCATCGTCGTTCAAAAGAATGTCAGCGAAGGCGACTATGTGGAAACGGGCACCCCGTATTTCAAGATCGCCGACCTGGACGAGGTGTGGGTCATGCTCGATGCCTATGAATCGGACACGCCGTGGCTGCGATTTGGACAGCCGGTGGAGTTCAGCACGGAGTCGATTCCGGGGCGTGTTTTCGAGGGTAAAATTTCGTTTCTTTCTCCCGAACTGGATCCGTCGACGAGAACCGTATCGGTGCGCGTCAATGTGCCGAACGAAGCAAGAATGCTCAAGCCGGGTATGTTCGTTTCCGGCATCGTCGAGGCGAAAATTGCCGGTGCAGGACAAGTGCTCGACCCCTCTCTGGAAGGCAAGTGGATCAGTCCGATGCATCCCGAGATCGTCAAAGACGAACCGGGTAAATGCGATATTTGCGGCATGGATTTGGTCAAGGCCGAGACGCTGGGTTATGCCGTCACCGATGCGATGATGAAACCGCCGCTGCTGGTTCCGGCTGGAGCGGTTTTGCACACCGGTAAACGATCGGTGGTCTATGTAGAGCAGGAAGATGCCGAGGAACCGACTTTCGAAGGGCGCGAAGTGCTGCTCGGACCGCGTGCTGGCGATCAGTACATTGTCGAGGCCGGATTGAACGAAGGTGAAAGGGTCGTCGCCGAAGGTGGCTTTGTGATCGACAGCGCTCTGCAGATTCAAGCCAAGCCAAGCATGATGGCGCCGTCTGATGATGAGCAGCCGCTCTACCCGAACTCGCCCGCTCCCGATGAATTCCTGACCGAAGCGGATGGTGTGTTGCAATCGTATTTTGCGCTGCAAAAAGCCCTTGCTGATGACTCCCTGGAGCAGGCAAAAGGCGCAGCAGGTGAAGCGCTGGCTAAGCTGGGACAACTGCCCGTGGACTCGCTTATCGATCCTTCGAAAGCGGTCTGGAAAGAGGTGGCAGGAAATTTTCAGTCGTCCGCTGCAAAGATCGAAGCGGCTGAGAGCATCGAGAAAGCACGGGGCGAATTTCAGAGGCTTTCCGACGTAGTCGACGAGTGGGTGCAGCGTTTTGGAACCGCGCAGTTACCGGTTTACCAGGCTTTTTGCCCGATGGCGTTCGACAACAAGGGCGGCACATGGTTGCAGACTGACGACAACCTTCTCAATCCGTACTTCGGGGCATCGATGCTCAAATGTGGCGAGGTAAAACAACAACTGGCGACGGCTCCGAAGGCTGACACAGAACCTTCCGAAAAGTGATGGACTTGCCGGAAGAAGAAAGATCCCCGGTCACGGGGCTGATCAAGTTCTGTTTGCAGAACAAGCTGATCGTCCTGTTGATCGCGTTCATGCTGATTACCTGGGGGCTGCTGGTGGCACCCTTCGACTGGAAACTCGGCGGGGCGCCGAGGGATCCGGTGCCGGTCGATGCGATTCCTGATATCGGCGAAAACCAGCAGATCATTTTCACCGAATGGATGGGGCGCTCGCCGCAGGATGTTGAAGACCAGATTACGTTTCCCCTGACCGCTGCGTTACTCGGCATTCCGGAAGTGAAGACGATCCGCAGTTATTCCTATTTCGGGTTTTCGAGCATCTACGTGATTTTCAAAGAGTCAGCCGAGTGGGATTGGTCGCGCGCCAAGATTCTTGAAAAGCTCAACAGTTTGCCGGTCGGGACGCTTCCCGGAGAGGTCAGCCCGGCACTCGGTCCTGATGCCACCGCACTCGGCCAGGTTTTTTGGTACACGCTTGAGGGCCGCGATCCCGACGGTGAGCCCGCTGCGGGGTGGACGCCGCAGGAACTGCGCAGCATTCAGGATTTCTATGTGCGTTACGCCATTCAAGGCACTGACGGCGTTGCCGAAGTGGCATCCATCGGGGGCTTTGTGAAAGAGTATCAGATCGACGTTGATCCGGATGCGATGCGGGCTTTCGGGGTCACCCTGGAACAAATTTTTAAAGCGGTGAAGGACGCCAACGTCGATGTGGGAGCGAGGACGATCGAGATCAACCGGGTCGAGTATGTGATTCGAGGTCGTGGCTTTTTGACCTCGCTGGATGATTTGCGCAAGACGGCGGTCGCGGCGCGTGGCGACATACCGATCACTCTCGATGAGGTTGCCGAGGTGGGCTTTGGCCCGGCGCTGCGTCGCGGGATTCTTGACAAGGCCGGCGCCGAGGCGGTCGGCGGATCGGTGGTCGCCCGTTACGGCGCCAACCCGATGGAAACGATTCAGAACGTCAAGGAGACGATTGCTTCCATTTCGGCAGGCCTACCTTCAAAGACGCTAGCCGACGGCACGGTCAGCCAGGTCACCGTCGTGCCTTTTTACGATCGCACCGGCCTGATCAATGAAACGCTGGACACTCTGAACACCGCCCTTGAGGAGGAGATTCTGATTACTATTGTGGTCGTTCTCCTGTTGGTGTTTCACCTGCGCAGTTCGCTGCTGATTGCGTTCATCCTGCCCGCTGCTGTTTTGCTCACCTTTGTGGGTATGAAGCTGTTCAAGGTCGACGCCAACGTGGTGGCGCTGTCCGGTATCGCGATTGCGATCGGCACCATCGTCGATATGGGCATCGTGCTCTGTGAGAATGTTCTCAAGCATTTGCAGAAGGCGGATCCGGACGAGCCGAGAATGCCGATCATTTTTCGAGCCTGCGCCGAAGTGGGTGGTGCCGTGCTGACCGCGGTGATGACCACCGTCATCAGCTTTTTGCCGGTATTCGCAATGGAAGGCGCGGAGGGCAAATTGTTCAAGCCGCTGGCCTACACTAAGACGTTCGCCCTGATCGCCTCGGTTCTTATTGCGCTGACCGTGCTGCCACCGCTGATCCATATGCTGTTTAAAAAGCGGCTCGATGGATTTTCGCAGCGCGCTCCGCGTCTGCATTTTGGTTTCATCGTCGTCTTGTGCCTGGTGGTGGTCTTTATCTTAGGCAAAGACTGGGCACCGCTTGGTCCGACTTATGGATTGCTGAACCACGTTTTTGTTATCGTTTTGATCGGTGGTCTGATCGGATTGGTTTACGGCTTTATGCACATCTACGAGCCGGTGTTGCGGTTTTTTCTGCGCACCAAGTTTCTGCTGATTGCCATCGTTCTAGTCGTGGTGACCTGCGGAGTGATGATTTATAGGGGCCTCGGTAAAGAATTTATGCCGTCGCTCAACGAGGGTTCGTTTCTGTACATGCCGACGACGATGCCGCATGCATCGATCGGCGAAGCGAAGCGGATCCTGCAACTCCAGGACCAGGCGATCAATGCGATTCCCGAAGTCGAAACCGTGGTCGGCAAAATCGGTCGCGTCGACAGCTCGCTGGATCCGGCGCCGGTGTCGATGGTCGAAACGATCATCACTTATAAGTCTGAGTGGGGCGAAGACGATAATGGCAAACGCATCCGCTTGTGGCGCGATCACATTCGCAAGCCGGACGATATCTGGAATGAAATTACCAAGGCTGCTCAGCTGCCCGGCGTAACCTCGGCACCAAAATTGCAGCCGATCGAGACCCGAATTATCATGCTGCAAACCGGCATGCGCGCGCCGATGGGGCTCAAGGTTTATGGTCCCGATCTGGAGACCATCGAAAAAATGGCGCTGGAGCTGGAGGCCATACTGAAGGGTGTCGGTTCGATCAATCCGGCGACGGTGTTTGCCGATCGCGTAGTCGGCAAACCTTACTTGGAGATCAACATCGATCGCGAGGCTATCTCGCGTTACAACATCAGTATTCGCGGCGTTCAGGATGTCATCGAGGTAGCCGTCGGCGGCAAGCGGATTACCACCACGGTGGAGGGGCGGGAGCGCTATCCGGTCCGGGTTCGCTACCAGCGTGAGCGCCGTGATTCGATCGAGGAAATCGGGGAGATCCTGGTGCCCGCACCGGATGGTCGACAGATTCCACTTGGGGAACTTGCCAGCATCGATTTCGTCCGCGGACCGCAGGCGATCAAAAGTGAAGACACCTTCCTGGTCGCCTACGTCATCTTCGATAAACAGCCCGGCCAGGCTGAGGTCAGCGTCGTCGAGGAAGCGAAAAAATTAATTGAAGAACATCTTGAGTCGGGGGACTTCGTGATGCCGGCCGGTGCCAGTTATAAATTTACCGGATCGTACGAAAATCAGGTTCGCGCCGAAAAGCGGCTCGCCTTGATCCTGCCGCTCGCCTTGCTGCTGATCTTCATTTTGATCTACCTGCAGTTCCGCGTGGTCAGCACGTCGCTGTTGGTGTTCAGCGGTATCTTTGTCGCCTGGTCGGGTGGCTTCATGATGATCTGGCTCTACAACCAGGGCTGGTTTATGGATTTTTCCCTGTTCGGTGTCGATTTCCGCCAACTGTTTCAAATCAACCCGATCAATCTCAGTGTCGCCGTCTGGGTCGGCTTTCTGGCGTTGTTCGGTATCGCCACTGACGACGGCGTCATCATGGCGACCTATCTGCAGCAGAAATTCAAAGAGAACGAGCCCGATAGTATTCAGCAAATTCGCGACACCACCGTCGAAGCGGCGGTAAAGCGTAACCGGCCGGCGATGATGACCACTGCGACGACACTGCTGGCGCTGATCCCGGTGCTGACCAGCACGGGGCGAGGTTCCGATGTCATGGTGCCGATGGCGATTCCGACCTTCGGCGGGATGACCGTTGCGGTGCTGACCGTTTTCGTGGTGCCAACGCTTTACTGCGGCATCGCTGAAATGAAATGGCGTCACCGGAAGCGCCGAAATGCGGGCGTCAATCGCTCCGCTATCGTTCCTGAACCGAAACCGGATCTGTCATAAGTAAGCCGTGGGTTTTCGCCGCGTCAGATTTTCTGAGGGGTCGGAAAGCATGTGGTGTTATAGTTGATGGAGTTTAAAACACTGCCCCCATGAACGACGAAGAAATCAACACTAAGCTATCGGAATGGCAGGTCGATATACCGGAGGATTCCCACTTCCGCTCAGCCGTGTGGCGTGAAATTGCCATGCGCGATTCAGGTTCTTTCCCGCGACGCGGTTGGGAACTCCTCGAGAAACTGATGCGTCCTCGTCTGGGAATCCCGGTGGGCGCGGCCGCCCTATTGCTAACCGTCGCGATGGCTGCGGTTCACGGCATGCAGAACCGGGACAAGGCGTGGGATGAATTAGCGCAGACTTACACTCAGCGAATCGATCCGGTGACTCACTCGGGAGAACTCCATGGAGGTTTCCCTGGGCATTAATCTTTGATTTTCCATGGTTAGAAATATTGTCACTATCCTGATCGGTCTGACACTTCTTGTAAGTGTCTATACAGGTGTGTATCGGTTCGTCACATCGGACGCCGAGGAGGCCATGACAGCCGAGCGTCCGGAGTTGGAATGGCTGCGTCGTGAGTATCAGGTCACCGATGAGCAGTTCGCTGAGATCCGTCGGCGACACGAGGCACATGATGTCATTTGTAAGGAGCTCTGCTTGGGATTGGTCGAAGCTCAGAAAAAGCTCGATGTAGCGATCTCTACTTCTCCTCAAATGGGATCCGGCGTGGCTGAGGCACTGGAGGCGTGGAGCCATCAGCGCGAGATTTGTCGGGAGGCCGCGATCGAGCACATGTATTCGATCAGTTCGGTCATGGAGCCCGAGCAGGCGGGGCGATACCGCGAACGTATTTACAGGGAGCTCATCGTTGCCGGGCGCATGCCTCACATCGACGACAATGGTGAATTCCGCGACGAACTGATCGAGCATGCGGCTCCGGTAGGGGGCTCGCATACCGCTGATGACTGACCCTGCGGCAGTCGCAAGCGAAGCTTCACAAAAGCCAGGCGATTCAGCGATCGCCGACGGTGAAGCGATGGCGCGGCTTCGCGACGGCGACGACATGGCCTTGAACGAATTGATGGACCGCTGGCGGAAGCCGGTGCTCGCTTATCTATATCGAATGACGGCCGATTATGAAACTGCCGCCGATCTGTGCCAGGAGGTATTTGTTCGTATTTACCGAAGCCGTCGGAAGTACCGGCATCGTGGCAGCTTCTCCTCCTATATCTTTACGTTTGCCGCTAACTTGGCGAGGAACCATTTTCGTTGGAAGAAGCGGCACCCGGAGGCTGAACTGAATGATTCTGATTCCAGCAAAAATGCAGCAACTGACTTCGCGTCACGAGATCCTTCCCAACAACTCGAGGCCAATGAGGAGGGAAACAGAGTTAAAGATGCGATCAGGCTACTGCCGGAGAAATTGCGCACCCCTGTGATCTTGTTTCATTTTAACGAACTTCCTCAATCGGAAATCGCAACGATCCTTGGCTGTTCCGAGAAGGCGGTGGAAGCTCGGCTCTATCGAGCGCGGAAGAAGCTGCGGGAGTTGCTGGAGTGAGTAAAGGGGGGCGCACTTCTTTGAGTCGTGGCGTAGTGCTTTCGCGTTTGGGATGCCGCACTTCTGCATTTCGGGTGTGAATGAATGTGATGGCCAGTGTCTGAGCGCGAGCGTCCCCGCTCGCCCGCCCAGAAGGGGAGAGACCGAGACGGTCGCGCTCCGACAGCCACGGATTTCAGCTTTAGGAGACTGTTGAAAAACCCTTGCACGAAAAATCTAATGTGATTTTTGGCGTTGAGATTGCGGCTTCGCCGAAAGGCTTTTTCAGTCACCCCTCCGGGCTGCGGCCCTTTTGCCGTCTGGCTTCGTTCCGCTTCGCCAGCTGACAAAATGACTCGCAGTTTTTCATTCCATGCTTTTTCAACAGTCTCTTAGCCCATCATATGCATTCACACCCCTGGATTTTCGAGCCCTTGACTTTTGATTCGGGCCAGCGACTCTGTTTTGAATGTTCGTTCGTGAGCACAGTTTCCTGATGAGATACTTCGCCGCCTTGGCCCTTGTGGTCTGGACGGGGGCTTTCCATCACGATGTCTGGATGGACGTGTTGGATATTGATCATCATCACGATCATCATGTCGTCGCTGATCATCAGAATTCTCATCATCACGCGCACGATGGCAATTCCCATCGGGGTGATTCGGAGCACGATCACCGGGATACGATCCCGCTGCCCGATACCAATACGGACGTAATAGCTTCGACGGTCGCCAAGATGGGGGTCGACGGTCCCAAGCAGGTTCCGGAGAGTGATTTCTGTCTTTTGTTGGCCATTGCCCATTTTCTCACGGGGCCGTCCAGTACTGAGATCGGACAGCCACCTCCGCAGGATAAACTGGATCACAATCCGCCTGCGTTGATCCTGCTGGCACATAGCGTTCAGTCGAACGCGCCGCCATCTCTGAGCTAAAGGACGCCTCTCTCACTGGTCTGAGAGATTCGCTGTCCTTTGTGTTTGCTCGCATTCCGAGGCCTTGATGCCCGGTCGTGAGCTCTTCCTGCTTCGCATGTGTCCGTGCGGGCTCATGTCTTTCCCTCTCAGAACCCACTTTTCCCAGATCTATGATTTACCACCAGAATATTGCCCTGCCTTTGCTGCGGCGAACCACTCCAGGGCTCGGCGTGCCGTGTGCATTGGCGATGTCCCTACTACTATTCGTCTCGGGTTGCCAGACCTACCAGCCCAAGGCGCTAAGCAGTTCGACACACAAGGAACAGTGGGTGGCGCGAGAAGTGTCGAGCGAGAGTGTCCGAAAATTTGCCAGGCAACTCGGCGAAACGGCTTCATCCGACGGGCCTTTCGATACCAGTGATGGTCTCTCTCTGAATGAGGGCAAGACCGTCGCACTGGTATTCAATCCAGATTTACGCGTTGCACGCCTGCGGGCGGGAGTGGCCGAGGCTACGGCGGAGCATGCTGGATTATGGGACGATCCCGAGCTTAGCATCGACGTGCTGAACATCACGTCGAACGTTCCTGATCCATGGATCGTCGGCTCGGCGCTGGCTTTCACGATTCCGGTTTCCGGACGACTTGGTGTCGAAAAGAAGCGGGCGGAGGCGGCGATGTATGCAGAACTGGAACGCGTCGCCGAAACGGAATGGAAGGTGCTTAGCGATGTCGCTGACGGCTGGTTGTCGTGGTCCGCGCAGGGGCATCAGTTGCAGCAAACCGAAACTATCTTGAAGGAACTGGAATCTGTTATCGGATCCACGTCCCGGCTGGCAGAGGAGGGTGAATTGCCTAAGACCGAAGCTGCGCTGTTCACAATTGAGCGCGCAAGCCGTCAGGTAGAGCGGGATCGATTGCGGGGAGAAATCGAAGAGAGCGAGCAGCAGCTCCGCTCCCTGATGGGGCTTTCTCCGAAAGCTTCGCTGCGCTTGGTTTCGACGCTTTTCGCCGGAGCGGTGACGTTAGGCAAAGGCGAACCCGGCGAGGCCCATCCGACCCTTGCCCGGTTGCGTGGCGAATATGAAGTCGCCGAGCAAGCTCTGCGCCGGGAGATCAAGAAGCAATACCCTGATGTTACATTCGGCCCCCAGGGCGAGAGTGACGAAGGCCAGTCCCGCATCGGTTTTGTCGGCGCGATCCCGATACCTATTCTGAACTCCAACAAGGGGGGGATCGCCGAGGCGCGAGCGGAGCGCGAAGTCGCCCGCGCCGTCTACGAGACGGAATTCGAGAAAATGGTCGGCCGGCTGGCGGTGCTGCGTGCCCGTCTTGATGCGATCGGCAATCGTCGTAGCACGATCAACAAAACTCTCGTGCCGCTGGTCGATCGCCAGGTTGCCGATGCGGAACAGCTCCTTTCATTGGGCGAGGGAGGCAGCCTCGTGTTGCTGGAAAGCCTGCTGCGATCGTATGAGGCGAAGCTGCAATTGGTCGACATCCAACTCCAGGAAGCGCGGGTAAAAAATGAGATTCGGTTCCTTCTCGGTCCCGACAACCATCAATAATTTTCCTACCGATATGAAACACTTTTCTTTAACTACCATTCTATTCGCATTCCTGGTTCTGCTGCTGGCTTCGTGCAGCCGCGACGACGAAACCGAAAAAGCGTCCGGTGCCGCGAGTGGCGGCGAACCGCCCACCAATCGGGTGGAAATTCCTTCCACTGTTCGAAACAACCTTGGAATCACCTTTGCCAAGGTCGAACGGCGAAGCCTTGCAACTACGATCCGGGTGCCGGGTTCCTTCGAGTTGCAGCCTCTCGCGAAACAGGAATACCGCCTTTTGCTTTCGGGCAGTGTCGAGTTTGCGGTCGACCAGTTTGACGAAGTGAAAGCGGGAACCGTTCTCTATCGGTTCCGTTCGCGGGAGTGGTTGGAACTGCAGTCACAGATCGATCTGGCGAGGGCCTCTCTTGAGCAGACTCGTGCCCACTACAATACCGTGGCGTCGAGGATTCAGGCCTTGAAGTCGGCGGATTTTAAACGAGCGGATCTTGAAACTCAGAGCGCGGATTTAAAAGCTGATGTCGCCAAGAGCGAGGCGGAATTGCAAGCAGCGTTGAGCAAAGCGGCAAGAATCCTGAATCTCCACGGTGCGGCGAATGGCACCGCGATGACCCCGAACGAGTTGCTCGCCGATGGGGAAAAGGACGGGCGGTCGATGCCTTTTTACCAAACTGTCGACACCATCGAAGTGCGGGCCGCGGAATCCGGTTTCGTCGAGTCACTTTCGGTGACCAACGGAGCTTTTGTCGAGGGGGCGGCGCTTGTCATGACCACCGTCGACCCGAAGAAAGTGCGTTTCCGAGCACTCGGGTTGCAGGCGGATCTGGCGCAGTTTGATGATGCAGCGAAAGTTCGCATCGTTCCTCCACAAGGAAGGGGAGGGGACATCAATGACTCGGTCGAAGCCGACTTGAAAGTCGGGCTGACGGCAGACCCTAACCAGCGGACAGTAACACTTTTCGCGAAGCCAACAGAACTCCGTTCGTGGTGCCGTCCCGGCGTGTCGGCGTTCCTGGAAGTCGCCGCCGATTCGACCGGAAGCATCGTGCTGGCCATTCCGAGGTCGTCGGTAGTGAAGGACGGCATCACTCACGTTTTCTTCAAGCGTGATCCGGCCGACGCCAACAAGGCGATCCGGGTCGAAGCCGATCTCGGGGTCGATGACGGTCGTTGGGTGGAAGTGAAAAGCGAAGTCGGACCGAACGACGAAGTCGTTCTCGATGGCGTCTACGAACTAAAGCTAGCCACGTCGCAAAGCGGAAGCGCCCAGAAGGGTGGGCATTTCCACGCCGACGGAAGCTACCACGCCGAGGAGGAGGAATAAAATCAGATGCTGTCTCGATTAATCAAATTCTCTCTGGACCACGCGTCGCTGGTCCTTTTGATGGCCACCGTCATGCTGGTGACCGTGGTTGCGCGGATCAAATCCACGCCGGTGGATGTCTTTCCCGAATTGAATGCCCCGACGGTGGTCATCATGACGGAAGCTCCCGGTCTGGCCGCCGACGAAGTGGAACAGTACGTCACCTTCCCGATCGAAACGTCGGTAAACGGTATGCCCGGGATACGCCGGGTTCGTAGCACCAGTGCGATCGGACTTTCGGTCGCCTATGTGGAGTTCGATTGGGGCACGGACATCATGACGGCAAGGCAACTTGTGTCCGAGCGACTCGACTCGGTGCGGGAAGATTTGCCTCCGGACGCTCATGCCGAGATGACTCCGATCACATCGATCACCGGTGAGATCATGTTGCTGGCGGTGTCATCACCTGACCAGACAGTGAGCGACCTGGAAATCAGGGCCTACGCGGAATATGAACTCCGAAACAAGCTGCTCGGCATTGCCGGTGTGGCGCAGATCTCTGTCATTGGCGGCGAACTTCCGGAATACCAGGTGGTCGTGAATCAGGATAAACTGCGTCTGTATGGCTTGACCATCGAGGACGTAGCGAAAGCGGCAGGCGCTAGCCACAGCACGCTCAGTGCGGGCTACATTCCGGATATCGATTCGCTGGAAATGCCCGTACGGCAAAGTGGAAGTGTGCGTTCGGTCAAGGATGTGGCGGGAACCCTCATCAAATATCACGATCAGTTCCCGGTAACCATCGGGCAGGTCGCCGAAGTGAAAATTGCCGCAGCTCCCAAACGAGGCACGGGAGCCGATGGGGGAAAAGCGGCGGTGGTGATGACCATCCAAAAATCTCCGGGAACGAACACGCTTGCCATCACCGAACGAATCGACCAGATGCTCGATGAGTTGGAGCCTTCGCTGCCCGACGGCATCCACATCAACCGCAACATCTTCCGGCAGGCTGATTTCATCAAACTGTCAGTCAAGAATGTCATTCACGCTTTGAGGGATGCCGCCATCATCGTCTCGGTGATTCTGATACTGTTCCTTCTCAACGTCCGAACGACGCTGATCACGCTGACTGCCATTCCGCTCTCGTTGGGCGTTGGATTACTGGTTCTGGATTGGATGAATCAGACGATCAATGTCATGACATTGGGCGGCTTGGCGATCGCGGTAGGCAGTCTGGTTGATGATGCAATCATCGATGTCGAAAACGTGTTTCGTCGACTCAATCAGAATGCGTCTCGACCCGAAGCGGAGCGTCAGCCGCGGCTATCCGTGATCCTGAGTGCCAGTAACGAAATCCGACCGGCGATGGTGTTTGCCACCATCATTATCGTGCTGGCATTCTTACCGCTGATGTTTCTGGAGGGCATCGAGGGGCGTTTCTTCCGCCCTCTCGGCATCGCCTTCGGCATCTCGATCATTGCCTCGCTGGCAGTGGCTTTGACCGTAACTCCCGCAATGTGTCGCTACCTTATGAAAGGGCGAGCCAGTCATTCTGAGTCGGACGATTCCGGCCTCGTTCGGTGGCTGAAACGTGTTTATCAACCGATGGTCACCTGGGCCATTCGGTTTAAGAAGCTGGTCATTGTCGCCGCGGTCGTGGCAACTGCCGCAGCGGTGTGGCTGGGCAGCACTTTTGGGAAGTCATTTCTTCCCGAATTCAACGAGGGCACCTTTACAGTGGGCTTGTTCGCGACACCGGGCACATCCCTTGTTGCCAGCGACCGCATCGCCCGTGCGATTGAGGCACAGTTACTTTCGTTGGAAGGCGTCAAAAGTGTAACTCGCAGGACTGGCCGTGCGGAGCGGGACGAGCACGCTGAACCGGTGAGTAATTCAGAGATCGATGTCACCGTCAAAGACGGTTTCCAGAAAGAGGAGGTGCGAGCGGAAATCAGCAAGATTCTCGAGAGCGTTCCCGGCGTCACTACGAACATCGGTCAGCCGATCGAGCACCGTCTCAGTCACATTCTCTCTGGAACTCCTGCGGCAATCGCCATCAACGTCTATGGCGACGACCTTGCGAAGCTGCGAGTGATTGCCAAGGAAATCGAAGGCGTTCTGAAACCCCTGCCGGGCACCCGCGATGTGGCGGCAAACCGGGAAGTGATGATTCAATCGCTTCCGGTGCGCTATCGGCCTGAAGATCTCGCCGCCTATGGATTGACCCCTCTTTCTGCTGCTCAGCAAGTGAGGAATGCCGTTTTCGGTGCAACGGTGGCCCGAATCAACGAAGGTGTCAGGCGCTACGATCTCGCCGTCCGCCTCGATGAATCGGAGCGAGACGACTTGCGCGATTTGCGCAATCTGGTGCTCCTCGGTGAAGGAGGGGCTCAGGTGCGCCTCCACGAAGTCGCCGAGATCGGTCCCGAAATGACCTCGAATCTGATTGCCCGACAGAATGCCCAGCGAAAGGCCGTCGTTACCTTAAATATTGATGAGGGCTACAACCTCGGACACATCGTCGAACAGGTGCGCGAGCGGGTAGATCCGATTGTTCAGCAGTATGGTTACACCGTGCAGTACGGTGGACAGTTTGAGGCACAGCAGAACGCGAGCCGGACGATCTTCATCTTCAGCGGACTGGTGGTTTTCATCATGGCACTGCTCCTGCAACTGGCCATCGGCTCGCTTCGCGTGGCGTTGCTGGTTCTGGTCAATCTGCCGCTGGCTCTGATCGGCGGAATCGTGGCGATCTACCTGAGCGAGTCTCCCAATGTGTTTACCAATACGCTGGCGCTGTTTCACTTAGGCGGTCACTACACGGCGCCGGTGATCTCCATCGCGAGCATGGTCGGCTTTATCACGCTGTTCGGCATCGCGGTGCGTAACGGCATTCTGTTAGTAAACCACTATCAGCACCTCATGGATCACGAAGGCAAGAACATGTACGAAGCAATCGTTCAGGGTTCTTCGGAAAGGCTTGTCCCGATTCTGATGACCGCACTTACCGCTGCACTCGCGGTCGTCCCGATTGTCCTCCAAGGCGACCGACCCGGAAACGAGATCCTTGCACCGCTTTCCGTGGTCATCCTCGGAGGTCTGCTGTCTTCGACTTTCCTCAATCTAATCATTGTCCCGGCGGGTTACGCGGCGATTCACCGTGTTTCTGCTAAAACACAAAACCCAGCATCGAAACCAAAACCAGAGAATACAATAGAACCATGAAAAAACTGAACTACATCATTCCTACATTGGCCGCCTTCGGTCTCTTTACTGCTTGCTCAGATTCCACTAAGAAAGACCCAGCTTCCGCTCCCGCGGACGACCACGGCCATGCTCATGAAGACGGCAAGGGTGACCATGCGCATGAGGGAGAGAAAGGAGAACATGAGCACGAGCATGAAGAAATCGCCCTGGGCACATTTGATGTCGGCGGCCTTTCGATCGAAGCGCTCCAAGGTCACGGCAACGTTGAAGCCGGCAAAGAAGGCCATCTCGTGATCAAGCTTCCCTACAAGGACGATGGTGCAACCGTAGCCCGGGCATGGATCGGTGGAGAAGACCGCACGCTGTCATCCGTTGGCAAGGGGGAATACGCACCGGCGCACGACGACTATGACATCCACGCCATCGCTCCCGATCCGCTTCCCGCCGGTTCGAAATGGTGGCTTGAGATCGAGAAGCCGGACGGCGCCAAGATTATCGGTTCTTTGCCTCTGCTGAAGGACATCCCGAAGGCGAACTGATTAGGTATCCCTTACCGGGCTCCGCTCAGCCTAAAGGCGTTACCGTCGATGCTGAGCGGCCGTCCCGGTCCGATGTCCGAGGGTATTGAAAAATTGCGCTTGCTGCGAAGGGTCCGTCATAGCTTAAGCGCTATGGTTAGCAATCTTTCCGAGGGGTAGAGCAGCGGTTGGGGTTCCACTTAATAGCAGCGTCAACCAATGCCACAATGAATGGCAGGCTGCTGAGTAAAATCCTAAAACCTATCTAAAATGAAAACAAGATCCTCACTCCTTACCATGGCAATCGCCGCCATTTCGATTGGCATTGCAGTGCCGATCCCCGATGCCAGCGCGGTTCCACCCACCAAACGGCTGGGCACCAACCGAGATCATGTTTCCGAAAAGCATAGTGACAGAATTACACTTGTGGATTTCATTGCACTCCGTCGGGCGGGCACAAAGATGGCTTGCGCGAAATCCGCTGCTACGTGCGCGCCCGTTGCTGAGCAGGCGCCTGCCGCAAGCGCCAAAGTGAAAAGCGCGAAGCCGCGCAGTGTTCGGCCCTATTGGCACCGTAAACGCCACGGCTGAAGGCATTTAACTTGTCGATAACTCCGCTGATGCCGGCGACCCGGTTCCCAGCGGAGTTTTTTTGAGGGGTGAACCTTACCGCGGTGTTTTGCTTGTAGCGTCGAATAAAGCGGCGCGGTTACCCCCCCAAAAAAACAAAAACAAAAACCCCTGCACTAGATCTAATATCATGAGAAAACTAACAACGACCTTTGCCATTGCTGCGCTCGCGGCATTCACCTCCAGCGTGTCTCCGACCCTGGCTGCCGACAAGAAGCACGATCACTCTCACGAAGCCCACGCGGGTCACATGCTTGAAGGCTATATCGCGGTCGCCGATGCCCTCTACAAAGACGACCTCAAGGCCGCTAAAAAGGCGGCGAAGGGCATGGTCAGCCATGACGAAGACAGTGCTCTCGCCAAACCTGCGTCGGAGATTGCTGCGGCGGAAGATATGGCCGCGGCGCGCGAGGCTTTTAAGGCCATGAGTGCCGCAGCGATGAAGATCGCCAAAGCGGACAAGGATGGCAAATATACTGTCATGAACTGTCCGATGGTCAAAGGCGGTGGCGGCGATTGGCTGAGCGCAGACGGCAAAGTGAACAACCCTTATTTCGGAGCTAAAATGCCGCACTGCGGCGGTCCGAAGAAATAGTGTGAACGAAGAGGTCCCCCCTCTCGATCGGGTGTCCGCTGTAACTGGCGGGCACCCGTTTTACGCCCTCCTCGATTGAATCAGTTAGTGCTAACATTTTCCAGTCATTATGAATCACGACCATTCTGAAAAGCCTGACCAAGCAGCTGCGCCAGAGGCAAAACCTCACTGCTGTTCTCATGGCGAAGCCGCTGAGCACACGCCTACCCGTGAACCGGCCACCACTGCGGTCAGCTCCGGGGGGGCAGTTCGCTACACCTGTCCGATGCATCCGGAAGTAGTGTCCGATCAGCCGGGTGACTGCCCGAAGTGTGGCATGGCGTTGGAAGCGATGGGCGTGCCGCAAAATACAGAAAAGACGATTTACACCTGTCCGATGCATCCGGAGATCGAGCAGGATCATCCGGGTGACTGTCCGAAGTGCGGGATGCCGCTTGAGCCAAAGACGGTGGTTTCCGGAGGCGATGACCATGCGGCGGCGGAGATCCGTCACCTGTCTTTGCGATTCTGGGTCGGCGTTGCCCTGACCGTGCCGGTGTTTCTGATCGCCATGGCAAAGATGATTCCGGCCATCGGCATCGAACGCTGGTTACCTGCCGAAATTTCAAAATGGATCGAGCTCGGACTGACCACGCCGGTGGTATTCTGGGCGGGGTGGATGTTTTTTCGTAAGGGGTGGCAATCGATCGTCAATCGGCACCTCAACATGTTTACCCTGATTATGATCGGGGTGGGCGCCGCCTATATTTACAGTGCGTTCGCCGTTTTTATGCCGGGCATATTCCCCGACTCGTTTCGTCACGGCGGCGAGATCGGATTGTATTTCGAGGCGGCGGCAGTGATCACTGTTCTGGTGCTGCTCGGCCAGCTGCTCGAGGCTCGCGCACGCGGCCGTACCGGCGAGGCTATTCAGTCACTTTTAGGATTGGCGGCGAACGAGGCTCATCGCATCGTCGACGGCAAAGAGGAAGACGTGCCCGTCGATCACATTCAGCCCGGCGACCTCCTGCGGGTCAAGCCCGGTGAAAAAATCCCCATCGACGGTGTCATTACCGACGGCAAAAGCCATGTCGACGAGTCGATGATCACCGGTGAACCCGTGCCCGTGGCACGAGGTGAGGGCGATGATGTAATCGGTGCCACTGTTAATCAGACTGGAGCTTTTGTGATGCGCGCCGAGAAGGTCGGCAGTGAGACGCTGCTGTCGCAGATCGTTCACATGGTCGCCGAAGCGCAGCGCAGTCGCGCTCCGATTCAGAAACTCGCCGATACCGTCGCGGGTTGGTTTGTTCCGGCGGTGTTGGTGATCGCGGTCATCACTTTCGTCGTATGGGCCATGGTGGGGCCGGCTCCGGCGATGGCCTACGCGATTGTCAATGCAGTCGCGGTGTTGATCATCGCCTGTCCCTGTGCACTCGGTCTGGCGACGCCGATGTCGATTATGGTCGGCATTGGCCAAGCGGCGAAAGAAGGAATATTGGTGAAAAATGCAGAAGCGATCGAGCGCATCGAAAAGGTCGACGTGCTGATCACCGACAAGACGGGCACGCTCACCGCAGGTCAGCCGTCGGTCACCGACATCGTGGCTGTCGAGGGCGTGTCGGAGTCGGATCTGCTGAGCCAGTCGGCAAGTCTCGAGAGCAGTAGTGAGCATCCGCTGGCGCGGGCGATTGTCGGTGCGGCCCGGGACAAGTCGCTGACGATTGCCGACGTCGAAAATTTTGAGTCGCACACGGGTGGCGGCGTCAGTGGCGAGGTGGCGGGTCGTAAAATAGTCGTAGGCCAGGCGTCATTTCTCGAGTCGCGGGGCATCGAACTGAGCGAAACTTTACGCGATGCAGCGACCAAACTTCAGAACGCCGCGAAAACGGTGGTGTGGGTTTCTTCCGGTAATGACATCATTGGATTGATCGGCATCTCCGATGCGATCAAGGAGACTTCGCGCGGCGCTGTTGCCGCTTTGCATCAACTCGGTGTGCGCTTGATAATGGCGACCGGTGACAACGAAACCACCGCACGCGCCGTCGGTCGCGAGTTGGGCATCGATGAAATTCATGCCGGAATGTCGCCGCAGCAAAAAATCGATCTGGTCAAACGTTTGAAGGCTGAGGGTCGCGTTGTGGCAATGGCGGGCGATGGCATCAACGATGCGCCTGCCCTTGCAGAAGCCGACGTCGGTATCGCTATGGGCACCGGAACCGATGTCGCTATCGAGAGTGCAGCGGTGACTCTGGTGAAGGGCGATCTCAACGGAATCGCCAAAGCCATGAAGTTGGGGCGTCGAGTCATGCGCAACATCCGACAGAACCTGTGGTTTGCGTTCGGCTATAACGCCATGGGTGTACCTATTGCGGCAGGCGTTCTGTATCCGTTCGTCGGTCTCTTGCTCAGCCCGATGATCGCCGGCGCTGCGATGAGTTTCAGTTCGGTGTCGGTGATTTTAAATTCTCTGCGTCTGAGGAAGTGATG